>PKCW01000290.1 GCA_002862965.1 Pseudomonadota bacterium | reverse complement strand
GTCCGTCCAGAGCCGAGATCGGCTGACCCATCATGGCTGCAATCGACTGAAGCATCAGCACGCTAGAAGCCACGGGCGCTGCCATAGCTGCGACGATCGCCACGGGCGCGCGATCATACCGGCCAAGCCAACCCAGCTTGCTGAGGCCGAGCAACCGGAAGGCCGACCAGCCGAACAGGCCGAGCAGCAGGGCATACTGCACAAACCGCAAAACCGGTTCGGCCCACCAACTCATCGCCCGATCAGCCGACGGTAAAGCTCACCGCGCCTTTCATGCGGTGGCCGTCAGCGCCTGCTGCCTGCCATCGGACCTCATAGGTCCCTTTGGCCAAGGGCTTCGCAAGGGTGAGTGTCATGGTCTTGTTGCCGTTGGACCACGCGGTCGTGAAATTGCGAACCACCATCTCGCCGTGATCCTTCATGCCCGGCATCGCGGTCATCACGATGCTGGCAGCAGCAGTCGGGGGAAGCAGGGCTTCGTTGAAGTTCAGCGTGACGGCGCGGGCATTGGTGACTGTTGCGCCTTGGGCCGGGGTGGAGGAGACCACCTTGGCGTGGGCAAGCGCGACTGCCGGGAACGTCAAAGGCGCAGCCCCCATGGCGAGGGCGGCGAGTGCGAGTGCGATCTTCATGTCAATTCCTTCGTGTTGATCAGAACCAGAAACGGATACCGGCGACAAGGCTGGTCACGGAGGGGTCCTCCCCCCGCAATCGTGCGAAGTCGGCGCCTTGGCCGGTGCGCCATGAATGCTCGATGCCGATGTAGGGCGCGAACTCGCGCGCAATCTCGTAACGCAGCCGCGCCCCCACCTCGATACGATCGAACCCTGCGCCAACGCCAAGCTCGGGTATGTCCTGTGCTGCGAAATTGAATTCGACGCGTGGCTGGAGGATCAACCGCTGGGTGATGCGCTGATCGACCTCGGCTTCGATCCGCGCCGTCACATCGCCGCGCTGCGAAAGGAACACCGCCGCGTCCACCTCGAAGCGGTAAGGCGCAAGACCCTGGACGCCGATCACTGCATGGGTAGTGTCAGGCTCGGCGAAGTCGTGCCGCACGCCAGCCTGCACATCCCAGAAAGGCGCGAAAGCCTTGGCGTAGAGCGCCTGCACCTCAGCCTGCTCAGGCATGTTGCCGAACGTGCCCTCGCCCTCAGATTTGAACCACAAACGCTCGGTCGGTCCGCCGTAATAGCCCTGTATGTCCCAGAGGTAACCGTCCTCACCGTTGCGGACCTGGGCCTCCATGCGGTCGCCCTGAACCCACAAGACCGGAAAGTCGCCGTGGCTACCTCGCAAGTCCGCGCGCGATGCTGCCATCGCCTCAGCACCCCAAATGGTATCAGCGGCGCGGGGAGGTCCGCTGCCAGCCCCGGGCGGCGGCGGCGTCTCCATGTCAGGCCCCGGCGAAACGGAATGCACATCGGCGCCCGAACCATGGTCCATGGTGCTGTGATCCATGCCTTCCATGCCCGCCATGCCATCTGCACCAGCGCTCGCCGTGTCCGACGGAGGAGCCATGTCATGGCCAGCATAGGAATCTGCTGGCTCATGAGAGGGCTGAACCGACGTGCCCGCTTGCATGTCATGCCCCGCATACGGATCGTCGGTCTCTGGTTCAGAGTCATCGCTCATGTCGTGCCCGGCGTGCGGATCGGCTTTCTCCGCAGTCTGAGCGGGTGCTTGGGCAGGAGCGGGCATAGTATGGCCCTGATGCTGGGCCATCGCAGGCGCGGCGCCCAGCAGGGCGATCAGGGGGAGAACGGCCTTCATGCTTCGGCCTCCGGCCCCATCACCGTCACGGTCTGCATCATGCCGCCGTGCATGTGGTAGAGGAGGTGGCAGTGGAAGGCCCAGTCGCCGGGCTCGTCGGCAGTCAGGTCGAAGGTCGCACTTGCCCCCGGCTGCACGATTACGATGTTCTTCCGTGGCTGGTGCGCCGCGCTCTTGCCGTTCACCAGCGTGAAGAACATGCCGTGCAGGTGGATCGGGTGTGCCATCATAGTGTTGTTGACGAGCTTCACCCGCACGCGCTCCTTCCAGGCAAAACGGATGGGCACGTCGCTGACGGCGGAATACATCTTGCCGTCGAAGGACCACATATAGCGTTCCATGTTCCCGGTGAGGTGGATTTCGAGCAGCCGGGAAGGCTCGCGCGCGTCGGTGTTTGGCTCCAGTGCGGACAGCATCCGGTAATTGAGCACGCGGTGATCCATGTCGCGCAGGCCGAGGCCGGGGTCCCCGAGCTTGTCCATCGGCATCATCGAAACCATGTCGATGCCGGGGCCGAACTCGACATCGGGCGGAAGGAGCGCCGGATCGCGCATCTTCATCCCGTCCATGCTGTGGCCGCCACTACCGTGGTCCATCCCCATATCGCCCATGTCGAGCTGATCTGCCCCCTTCTGAGTGGTCCAAAATTGATGATATTTTGGATGACGAAGGAGACATGGAATGCCGAGCAAGAAGCATCGCCCGGAAGAGATTATCGGCAAGCTGCGTGAAGCGGAGGT
>PKCW01000042.1 GCA_002862965.1 Pseudomonadota bacterium | reverse complement strand
CCACCACGGCCGTGAATCTGGCCCTGGCGCTCGCGGCCGACGGCGCCCGGGTCGGGCTGCTCGATGCGGACATCTACGGCCCCAGCCAGCCGCGCATGCTGGGTCACGTCGGGTCCGGACCGCAGGCGGGCGCGGACGGCCGGCTGCCGCCCGTGGCGCGCTACGGCCTGCGCACCATGTCGGTGGGCTATCTGGTGGACGAGGACCAGCCGGTGATCTGGCGCGGCCCCATGGTGACCCAGACCCTGAACCAGCTCCTGCGGCAGACCGACTGGGGCGGGGTGGACTATCTCATCATCGACCTGCCGCCAGGCACCGGGGACGTGCAGCTCTCCTTGAGCCAGCAGGTGCCGCTCAGCGGCGCGCTCATCGTCACCACGCCGCAGGACATCGCCCTGCTCGACGCCCGCAAGGCGCTGCGCATGTTCGAGCGCGTCGCGGTGCCGGTGCTGGGGTTGATCGAGAACATGAGCACCCACGTCTGCTCCAACTGCGGGCACGAGGAGGCCATCTTCGGCGCCGGTGGGGGCGCGCGCATGGCGGCGCAGTACGCGGTGCCCTTTCTCGGCAGCCTGCCGCTCGATCTGCGCATCCGTGAACAGACCGACCGCGGCCGGCCGACGGTGGTGGCGGAGCCCGACGGCGCGCTGGCGCGGGCCTATCACGAGATCGCCCGGCGGGCGAGCGCGCGGCTGGTCGCGGGCGCGGCGCCGGCGAGCTTCCCCACCATCCGCATCCTGGAGGATTGAGCGGCGCGGTTCAGCGGCGGGCAATGATCCAGATGGCATGCACCAGACCCGGCACGTAGCCCAGCAGCGTGAGCACGATGTTGAGCCAGAAGGCGCCGCCGAAGCCGACCTGCAGGAAAACCCCCAGCGGCGGCACCAGAATCGAGATCACGATACGCAGCAGGTCCATGGAGACTCCTTGACGGTCGAACGGAACGAAACCCTGTTCTAAGACCGCTGCTTCCGGGATCCGTTCTCCGGTTCAGGCTTTCGCGAAGGGTGGCGATGCTCGCGAGCCCACCTTAGGAAGGGGCCGTGGTGCCCGCCATGGTCGCGAGAGGCGACGCATGGGTGACGCGACGCCGTATCGGGTCCGGGATTCTGGGCTCGCGCCACCTATCGACAAACATCTTCGCCGTCTCAATCAACGAACTGATAGCCAATCGCAAGACGGCTCAGCCCTGATGGCCGTGCCGATGGTCGTGATTGTCATTTGCGAGGATGGCATCAACGATGTGAACAGGCCCGCTCGTGTTCTGTATTTCTGAAGATGCAGTGCACCGGCGGTTGCGCGCTGTAGCTCTGGGCGTTTTTTAAGAGTGTCTTAATGTAGGAGGCAAAGCATATGGCACGCTGCGAACGTTCGGTATCGATTCAGGATCTGGCGCGTGGCGGATTTGATCGATATTGGCCGGTCTGTTCGGGAGTGCCATGTGAGAGGCCGAAATGATGTCGCGTATCATGGCGCCGATCCGGATCATGACGATTCACAGCGCCACAGCCCGGCGACCATCTTTCTGCACTGGGCGACTTTGCTGCTGATTCTGTTGTCTGCTGCTGCCATTTTTGGGCGGGAGCTGGTGGACGACAAGGCAGTGCAAGGCATGCTCATGAATCTGCACCGCCAGGCAGGTCTGCTGGTGTTCATCCTGCTCTTGCTGCGCATCATGGTGCGGGCATTGCCCGGAAATCCGGGGGTCGATCACGGCCTGCCGTTTTTTCTGCGCCTGATGGCGCTGGCTTCCCATGGCTTCATCTACTTACTGTTGGCAGGCCTGCCGTTGATGGGCTGGGCGTTATCGAACGCCCGGGGCGTCGATGTCGCACTCCTGGGGTGGGCGCCCTTGCCACGTTTGGTGGCCACTGATCCGGACTTGGCCGATACCCTCGCAGACGTTCACGAATGGGCGGCCTGGGTTTTGTACGCCGTGGTGGCCGTCCATGCCGGCGCTGCGTTGTGGCATCACCATGTGCGCAAGGATCAGGTTCTGCGGACCATGCTTCCGCAGCGGAAGTGAACCGCAAACAAAGGGCTCATCGGGGCGGCTACCGCATGTTCGCTCATGGGTTTTCTTCGTTCGATTTGGAGGTGAAGGCTGTGGCTTCAAGGATCTATCCGCATTCCCGCAAGCAGGTCTTCCGGGCGCTTGCGCGCGACCGTTCCAGGCAGCTAGGGTCCCTTTTGATCCCCCTCGGATTGTGGGCTCCCACAGTAAATGCCTTGCCGTCCTTCGCACGCCAGACGGGGGAAGACTGCGCTTCCTGTCATGTCGGTGGATTCGGACCCCAACTGACCCCGCATGGCAGCCGATTCAAGCTGTCCGGCTATACCGATACGGACGGCAAAAGCGGCAAGCTGCCATTCTCGGCCATGGCCGTGGGATCCTGGACCCAGATCAGCAAGGATCTTTCCGAGGATGCAGGCCCTCACAACGGCCCGAATGACAATGCGTCTCTGGATGAGGCTGCCGTGTTCCTGGCGGGCCGCCTGAGTGACAAGGTCGGTTCATTCACGCAGG
>PKCW01000291.1 GCA_002862965.1 Pseudomonadota bacterium | reverse complement strand
GGTAGCCGCATAGGTCGATGATCTCGCGGGCGATCATCTCGCCCTCGCGGTCGGCATCGGTCGCAATCACCAGCTCGCCCGCCTTGGCGACGAGCTGCTGCACGACCTTGAATTGCGCTGCGGTCGCCGCCTTGGGCTCGACACGCCAACGCTCAGGAAGAATGGGCAGTTGCTCGATGGCCCAGCGCTTGTATTGCTCGCCGTAGCCTTCGGGTGGAACCGCCTCCACCAGATGACCGATGCACCAGGTCACGACGACACCGGCGCCGCTGTAGCAGCCGTTGCCGCGTTGGCTGGCGCCCAGCACACGGGCGATGTCCTTGCCCTGGGACGGCTTCTCGCACAGGAACACGCGCATGAAGCCTCCTGGGTGTTCGTGACGGTCATCGAATGGCCGTCAGCATTCCCGGCCGACGTGTGCGCGGCAGCAAACAAAAAGGAAGCGGTGGACACCAGGTTGTGCTGGTGCAGAACGCGGGCGGCAGATGCGCTGGCGCAAGGGAAGCGGGTGCGGGCTGCTACAGCAGCTTCCTGTGGGGCCGGCGGATCGCGTGGCCGAACAGACCTCGTCGGCACCCGGATTGCGGGAGATGGCCTTCAGGGGTAGCATCCGTGGTCAGGCGCCCGCCCAAGCTCTGGACAGCTTGAAACAGGCATTCGCAGCTCCCCGCAGTACCCCTCGCTTTCAATCATCCGGAGTACCGGCTGTTCGACAGCGACAAAACGTCCAGCGCTCGAACAGTAGCGGAGTATTCCGATGAGCAACCATGTACGTTCAGCCGCCTACGCGGCTTCCCAGGCCCTTGCTGCGCAAGGCTTGACGGTCAAGCGTTCCCACCTCTCCGAGGTCATTGCCGCGTTGCTGGGATACCGCACGCACGCGGCGCTGTCCGTTGAGGAGGCGGATCCCAAGCTCGACTACCACCTGGACGATGCCGAGATCCTCGTGCTCAACCTGCCGATGGGCGAGAGGCGGGCCGCGGAACTCGGCCTTGCAGCGGCGGGCGCGGCACCATCGGCCGTCACCACGGCTTGCGTCGAGGCGTTGAAGGCCAGCTCCGGTTCCACGGACGTGTATGTCAGTGTGGCCGACTTCTACGACTCGCATGCCCGCCAGGCATTGGCCGAAACGATCTACAACGCCGACGATGTGGCCGGTGCGATGGCTGAGAGCAATGCCTCGTTCCCCGACGAGCCCGATATGGACATCGAGTGCCCCCCGACGACGGACCTGTGGGCGGCGGTCGACGAATGGACGATCGAGGCCGACGGCACCATGACGGGCGAATACGACCCCGAAGGTGATCGCATGTTCAATGGGGACACGCTGAACTGCCGTGGCTGGCTGATCTACCGCAAGGCAGGTCGCGCCGGGCTGGTGTTCACCGAGGGCGATGGAACGGGTGGAGCCGACGACAGTTGGCGTGACCTGGATCGCGATGACGAATGGGCGTATCAGCAGAGCTTGGGCAGCAATCCGGCGAACTGATGAAGCGACAAGCTCCGGCGGCAGTGGAAACTGCCGCCAGTCTTTGTTCTGCGGTTCGTCACACCGAGATAACTACCTTGGTACGAGATGGTTCTTGAGTAGGAACCAGCACATGTTGAGCGCGAAGGAACGGCCAAGGCGCGTCATCTGACCTTCCGGGATGCCAACAGGGCGATGCGCGCCTAGGCTCAGAAAGCCGAACACGCCAGCAAGTCCTTTCTCCTCCTCAGTCGTGAACTCTTCGCATCCAAGCCAGGACTCCAGGGAAACAAGACCGCTGCAGGTAACTGCGCTATAACCGCGATAGCTAATAATCGATGCGGGGACGGAGGATATATGCGCGTCAGGCGTTTGAAGATTGAAAACTTCCGATGCGTCTCTCAAGGGAGTGTTGATTTTGCAGGGCATACGCTTCTGGTCGGAGGCAATAACATTGGGAAGTCAACGGTGTGCGAGGCTCTTGATCTCGTCCTCGGTCCTGAGCGCATATTCCGCAGGCCTGTCGTTGACGAGCATGACTTTCATTGTGGCCGCTATCTGAATGCGGAAGGCGCGCCGGTTGAAATTCGCATTGAAGCGATCCTGGTCGATCTTTCCGAAGAGGCGCAGCGGCGCTTTGGTGGCCATCTCCGCAGGTGGGACGACTTGGCGGGTACGTTCATAGACGAGGAGCAGGATGGTCTTGGAAAGGCCGATGGTCCGGCAGTGATCTGGGCTCTACCACTTCTGTTTGTCGGTCGGTACGACCCGGAAGAGGACGATTTCGTCGGCAACACATTCTTCGACCATCCCACCAAAGAGGTCGATGCTCTCGACGAAGAAACCGAGGTCAAGCTCGGTCAGGGCCGTGTTCCGTTCACGCGTGTGCACAAACGCCTTTGCGGCTTTGTGTTTTTGCGGACGTTGCGGACCGGTTCACGTGCTCTCAGCCTGCAGCGCGGTTCGTTGCTCGATTCCGTATTGAAGCTGGGCGGCGCCGGTGCCGTCGAGATGTGGCGGGACACTCTGGCCAGACTACAAGCGCTTGACCCGGCAATCGGCG
>PKCW01000046.1 GCA_002862965.1 Pseudomonadota bacterium | reverse complement strand
GGCGGAAGTTGGATCTTCTGTCCGAAAGCCAGAGCCTCGAGAGCCGTGGGCGTCTTGGCAGTGCCCTCGCGTCGTCCGACGGCCGCGCTGCTCGAGTTCTTTGCTCTGGGAGTGTCGACACGATGACAGGGGGTCTCGGGCAAGGTCGCCGGCTGCTGCGTCTCGCGTTTGAGATGGCCTGCGCCCTCGTGCGAGCGTCTGGCGCACGGCTCGTCCGCGGTGATCTTTGAGGCTAGATCCAATTTCCCGGTCGAGGACGGCGTGGCGCAGGTGTTCGAGCGCGAGGCGCTCCGGCTGCGCCTGGGACGCGGCGACGTACCGGTGACCCTGGCGTTGCCGCGTGCGGCCGAGCCGGTACTGGGCACGGGGGGGCAGTGGAAGAACACGCTCGCCGTGACGGTCGAGGACCGCATGGTGATCGGCGGTCACCGCGGAGATCTGGATCAGCCACAGGCGCAGGCGGCATGGGCGCGGGAATGCGTGACGCTCCCGGCGCTGTTCGGCGTCGCGCCGCGTGTTTGGGCCTGCGACGCGCACCCCGACCATGTCCCGACCCGAGCGGCGATCCGCCGCGCCCGAACGGGCGAGGGCGACGTGACTGCGGTTCAGCATCATCATGCGCATCTGGCGGCGGCCGTACTGGAAGGCCGCTGCGCCGGGCCCGTGCTGGGCGTGGTGTGGGACGGTACGGGGCTGGGCCCCGACGGGACGATCTGGGGCGGTGAACTGCTGGCCTGGGAGGAGGGCCGTGTGCGGCGGGTCGGGGCGCTGTTCCCCTTCATCTTGCCCGGGGGCGATCCTGCCGTGCGCGATCCGCGCCGTTCGGCTCTGGGCGTCCTGAGCGCGCTCGGTGTGCCGGTGGAGGGTCCCAGGCTGGGCTACGATGCCCGGAGTCTGCGGGTGCTGGTGCGGATGCTGGAGACGGGCACCGGCTGCGTCGCCACCACCAGCGCCGGGAGGCTGTTCGACGCCGTGGCGGCGCTGCTGGGCCATCACCGGCCCGTGCATTTCGAAGCCGAGGCCGCGATGAGGCTGGAGACGCTCGCGCGGCGTCACGCCGGGACGCCGCCGCCTTATCCGGGCGCTGTGACGGCAGAGGCCGGATGGCTCTGTCTCGACTGGCGCGGCGCCCTGCAGGAGGCGTTGGCCGAATACGGCGCCGGCCGGCCGGCAGCAGCCGTCGCCGCGCGCTGGCACGCGGCGCTCGCCGCGCTCATTGCCGCGGCGGTGGCGCAGCGATCCGAATCGACGGTGGTGCTGACCGGCGGCTGCTTTCAGAATGCGCTGTTGCTCGAACGCACGGCCCAACTGCTGCGGACGCAAGGGCGGCGGGTGTTCTGGCCGCGCCGTCTGCCGGTCAACGACGGCGGTCTGGCGGCGGGGCAGGCGGCCGTGGTCGCGGGAATCTGGGGAGGCTAGCCATGTGTCTGGCGATTGCGGGCCGTTTGCTGAGTCAGGATGGCGAGGACGCCCTGTTCCGCACCGGCCGTGTCGATTTCGGCGGGGTGATCAAGGCCGTCAATCTCGCCTGCGTGCCGGAGGCCGAGGTGGGGGATCTGCTGCTGGTCCATGCCGGTCTGGCCATCGGCCGGATCGATCCCGACCGCTCCCGGCCATTGGACATCGATGCGCTCGGTGCGGACGGCTCATGAATACCACCGACACCCAGGCCGATGCGATCCGGCGCGCGGTCGCGGGCATCGCCCGGCGGGTGACGCGTCCGTGGACGCTGATGGAGGTCTGCGGTGGGCAGACCCACGCCATCCTGCGTCACGGTCTGGATCGCCTGCTCACGCCCGTGGGCATCGAACTCCTGCACGGTCCGGGCTGTCCGGTCTGCGTCACGCCGGCCGCGGACATCGATCGGGCCATCGCCCTGGCGCAAACGCCCGGCGTGGTGTTGTGTTCCTTCGGCGACATGCTGCGCGTGCCGGGCAGCGCCGAGGACCTCGCCATCGCCCGGGCGCGCGGCGGCCGGGTGCAGGTGGTCTACTCACCGCTGGACGCCGTACGGCTGGCGCAGCAGCATCCCCGGGACCAGGTGGTGTTCTTTGCCGTGGGGTTCGAAACGACGGCGCCGGCCACGGCCCTGGCCGTGCGTCAGGCGCAGGCACTGGGACTCGGCAACTTCTCGCTTCTGGTGGCGCACGTGCGGGTACCGCCGGCGGTGGAGGTGCTGCTGGCGGCGCCCGAGCGCCGCATCGAGGGACTGCTCGCCGCCGGCCATGTCTGCGCGGTCATGGGTTTGCGGGAATACGCCCCGCTGGTGGCGCGCTTCGGGGTACCGATCGTGGCGACCGGATTCGATCCGCTCGATATTCTGGAGGGCGTGGCCCGCACGATCGTCCAGCTCGAAACGGGCCGGGCGCAGCTCGAAAACGCTTACGGCCGCGCGGTCCGTGATGCGGGACAGACCGCTGCGCGGCAGCTGGTCGAGGCGGTGTTCGAACCGGCGACGCGCCCGTGGCGCGGCTTGCCGGCAATTCCGGATGGGGCGTTGATCCTGCGGCCGTCCTGGCACGCCTTCGACGCCCAACAGCGGTTTTCCCTGCGCCCGATTGCGGAG
>PKCW01000311.1 GCA_002862965.1 Pseudomonadota bacterium | reverse complement strand
TGCTGGGCGTATTTTCAGGCAGCCTCGCCAACGGTGTGCTGGGACTCAGCGGCGCGGCGGCGGCACTGCTTGCGCCGCGCGCCGCCGTGGCCGCGCTGGCGCTGCTGGCCGCGGCGGCGGTGGCGCTGCGCCTGCCGCGGACCGCGACGGGTCGAGCCGGATCCGGCAGCCTGGAGGCAGCGCGCGGCGCTGCCTCCAGCATCCGCGTGCTGCTCGCGCTGGGATTCATCGCTGCCGCGGCGGTTGGCGTGTTCGAGGTCGGCTTGGCGCTGCGCGGCCGGCTCGAGCTGGGTCTGAGCCCCTACCAGATCGCGACGATGTTCATGGAGTGCAGTCTGGTGATGCTCGTGGCGCAGGCGCTGGTGTTCTCGCCCTGGGTCAAGCCAGCGCACACGCGCTGGCTGATCGCACCGGCGACGGTCGTGCTCGGCGGCGGCCTGCTGCTGGTGCCGATGGTGTGGAACTTCATCGGCCTGCTGATCGCGGTCGGCGCGGTCGCGGCCAGCGCGGGCGTGCTGTCGCCGATCCTGACCTACTGGATCTCGACCCACGCGGGCGTCGCGCAAGGCGCGCAGCTCGGCCGGCAGACGGCCGCCGCGAGCCTGGGCCAGACCACCGGCTCAGCGGTGGGGGGACTGCTGTTCAACATTTCCCTGCTGCCGGGCGCACCGTTCGTGCTGATGGCGGCGTTGACGGCGTTCGGGTTCTTCCTGTCTGTCGGCCTGCCAGCGCGGCTCTACTCGGGCGCACAGCCACGCGCGGTCAACCCGGAGCCGGGTGCGGCGCCTGATCGCCCGCCGTTCCGATGACCAGCGCCCCGCGGGATGCAACGCTGCGAGTCCGGTCCACATGCGGCCACGATAGGCAAAGCGCACGGGCCGCTCAAACCGGCCGCGCTGGGGCGAGGATGGTGGCATGAGGCAGGTCAATGCCGGCGTCGCCACGCATACTCGAAACCGATGATGGTTGCTCCCGACACACGTTTCGTGGTGACGCGCCGCGACCCCGGACTGACCGGCGGCATGGCCGTGGAAATCTGCGAGCACAAGGGCGTCGGCCATCCGGACAGCATCTGTGACGGCGTCGCCGAGGCGGTTTCGCGTGCGCTTTGCCGTGCGTACCTGAGCGCGTACGGTGCGGTGCAGCACTACAACGTCGACAAGGCGCTGCTCGTCGGCGGCGAGAGCGCGCCGCGCTTTGGGGGCGGCCGGCTCATCGTGCCCCTGCGGCTGATCGTCTGCGGACGTGCGACCGCGTTGCCGGATGTGGCGATCGAGGACTTGGTCCGCGCCGCGGCCCTGGACTATCTGCGCGCGCATCTGCGCTGCAATCCGGCGACCTTCACCGTGGAGTCCGCGGTGCGCAGCGGCAGTCCCAACCTGCGCCGCGTCATCGACGGCACGGCGGTGCACCTGGCCAACGACACCTCCTTCGGTGCCGGCTACGCGCCGTACTCGCGCCTGGAGCGCACCGTGCTCGACATCGCCGAGGTGTTGCGCTTGGACGACTTCCGCCGCGTATTTCCCGCGGCCGGCGACGACTACAAGATCATGGGCGCGCGCGTCGGCGACGACATCCGCGTCACCGTCGCACTGGCGTTGGTCGACCGCGCCATCGAGAACGTCGCGCACTATTTCGACGTGAAGCAGGCCATGCTGGAACACGTACGCGCCGCAACCGCCGTGAGCGGCGCGCTCGTGTTCAACGCACTGGACGATCCTGCCGCAGGCGACGAGAGCGGGCTCTATCTGACCGTGACGGGGTTGTCGGCGGAGCACGGCGACGACGGGCAGGTGGGGCGCGGCAACCGCGTCAACGGCCTGATCACGCCCTTGCGCACGATGTCGCTGGAGGCCGCCGCCGGCAAGAACGCCGTCGTGCACGTCGGCAAGCTCTACAACGTGTTGGCGCTGGAGCTCGCGCGCACCCTCTGCGCGGACGTAAGCGGCGTCGCCGGAGCGGCCGTACAGGTCCTGTCCACGATTGGCCAGCCCGTCGAAAGCCCCGCGCTGGTGGCCCTGGAGCTGGCGGCGCCCAACAAGGGTTTTGCCCGCACGCGCGAACAGGCCCTGGACCTTGCACGCCGGAAGGTGGCGCAGGTCGGCGACATTTCTGAGCGCCTGATTCAAGGCGCTGTCTCCGTGTTCTGAGTCGTGTGGATCAGCGTGAACGCCGTGAGCCGCGCCAGGCCGAAGCTCAGGGGGGAACAGCACCAGCAACTGCACCACCGGCAGCAGCGACACGGGTGTGAAAGGCAGGCGCGGCGCCGCGGCCGGGCCGGTCTTCGATCAGGTTGTCGGAAACCGCTTTGGCGGGTCTTCTGCCGGCCGCTCACTGCTGGGGGTGATGAGCCTCGTGATCCGGTCCCGAGTCGCCGCCCTGCATGCCCATGCCACCGCCCATCATGCCCATGCCGTTCATCATCTGCATGCACTCCTGCATGCGCTGGCGCATCTGCTGGCGGTCGCCGGCGTCGATCACGCCGTCCTGATTGGCATCCATGTGCGCGAAGCGCTCTTCGGCGTGCTTGAGGAACTGCTCCTTGGTGACCTTGGCATCGCCGTCCCCCATCATGCCCATGCCACCTTTCATT
>PKCW01000013.1 GCA_002862965.1 Pseudomonadota bacterium | reverse complement strand
TCGGCGCATGGGCCAGCCTGCTCGCCGGCGTCCTGGCGACCCTGCTGATCCACGGCCTGTATCTCGCGAACGGCAGCCACGACAGCCCGCTGGCCCCGGAGCAGGAGTTCATGTTCGTGGCCAGTGCGCTCATCATTTCCACCATCATGGCGATGGCGAACAACTTCCAGCGTTACCGTCGCCGGCGTCTGGCGCGGCTCTACCGGCAGCAGGCCGAGCAGACACGGCTGATCCGCCAGCAGCAGCAAGCCCTGGATCTGCGCGCGCGCGAACTGGTGCAGGCCAACGAGCGACTGCGCCTCGCTTCACTGTCGGATGGGCTGACCGGGGTCGCCAACCGGCGATCCTTCGACGAAAGCCTGCAACGCGAATGGCTGCGGCTGGCGCGCAGCCAGGAGCGGACCGCGCAGCGCCAGAACGACATCGGCGCACCCAATGGCCTCGCCTTGCTGCTGATCGACATCGATGCCTTCAAGGCCTACAACGATCGCTATGGGCACGGCGCCGGCGACGACTGCCTGCGCCGCGTCGCGCGTGCCATCCACGGTGCGACCATGAGGGCGGGGGATGTCACGGCGCGTTATGGCGGCGAGGAATTTGCCGTGCTCCTGCCCGATACGACGCTCGAGGGCGGCGAGCAGGTCGCGCGCCGGCTCATGACCAACGTGGACGCCCTGCAGATCGCGCATGAGGATTCCCCGGTGTCGGGACGGGTCACGGTGAGTGTCGGCCTGACGCACATGAGCGCGCCGGCGCCGATTCAACCGCCGGTGTTCCTCAAGCTCGCGGACGAAGCGCTGTACCTCGCCAAGAATCACGGCCGCAACCGGATCATGGTGCGCCTGCCGGATTGAGCGTCGGGGCCGCCGGCGCGTCGATCAACCCGTGCGCTGCGCGATGAGTCGCTCCAGTTCGATGGCATCGACGGCGAAGCGGCGGATGCCTTCGGCCAGCTTTTCCGTGGCCATGGCGTCTTCGTTGAGCAGCCAGCGGAAACGGCTTTCGGACAGCTCCAGCCGCGCGATGTCGAGCGTTGCCGCGACGGCCGGATCCAGCCGCAGCGGCAACGGCTCCTCGCGGGTCTCGAGTTCGGCCAGCAGCGTGGGGGCGATGGTGAGCAGGTCGCAACCCGCCAGCGCCGTCACCTGCCCGGCGGTGCGGAAGCTCGCGCCCATGATCTCGGTGTCATGGGCGAATTTCTTGAAGTAGTTGAAGATCGCCGTGACCGACCGCACGCCCGGATCGTTCTCGGGTGCGTAGGCCGCCACGCCGTCGCGCTGGCGATACCAGTCGGTGATCCGGCCCACGAAGGGCGAGATCAGCCGCACGCCGGCCTCCGCGCAAGCCACCGCCTGAGCGAGGCAGAACAGCAGCGTCAGGTTGCAGTGGATGCCTTCCTGCTCCAGCGCGCGGGCGGTCGCGATGCCCTCCCAGGTGCTGGCCAGCTTGATCAGCACGCGCGCGCGATCGATACCGGCCGCTTCATAGAGCGCGATCAGACGCCGCGCCCTGGCGAGGCTGGCCGGGACATCGAAGGACAGTCGCGCATCAACCTCGGTCGAAACCCGTCCCGGCACGATCCGCAGAATCTCCACGCCGAAGTTGACGGCCAGCTTGTCCATGGCGGCGTCCAACCGCTCGCCGGCCGTCCCGTGCTGGGCGTTGCCGAAACGGATGGCATCCTCCACCAGATGCCGGTAAGCATCCTGACTCGCCGCCGCAAGGATCAGGGAGGGATTGGTCGTGGCATCGGTGGGGCGATAGCGGGCGATGGCCTCGATGTCGCCGCTGTCGGCCACGACGGTCGTGTGACGGCGCAGTTGCTGCAACTGGTTCATGCTTGGGTACTCTCCAAAGCCAAGGGATCATCTCGCCGGCGACCGGCTTGCCTCGCGCCGGCCGTGCGGTTCGGGCTCATGCGGTGGACGACGCGCGCGCGGGATGGACGATCCCACGCTCATCGGCGGCCCAGCGGAAAAAACGCCGCGCATTGGCGGTCGTTTGCCGGGCGAGCGCCGCTGGATCCTCGCCGCGCGCACGGGCCACGGCGGTGAGCACATGCGGCAGGAAAGCCGGCTCGTTGCGGCCATCGCGGGGGCGCGGGCGCAGGTCGCGCGGCAACAGATACGGGCAATCGGTCTCGATCATCAGCCGCTCCGCCGGAATGTCGCGCACCAGTTCCAGCAGATGCCGGCCCCGGCGCTCGTCACAGATCCACCCGGTGATGCCAATGTACAGATCCAGGTCGAGATAGGCATGCAGCGCCGCCCGATCGCCGGTGAAGCAATGCACGACCGCGTCGGTCACGGCATCACGCGCGGCGCGGATCATCGGCAGAAAGCGCGCGTGGGCTTCGCGTTCGTGCAGGAACAGCGGCAGACGGTGGTGCGCCGCCTGTTCCAGATGCCACTCGAGGACGCGTTCCTGCATCGCGCGCGGGGAAAAATCGCGGAAGAAGTCCAGTCCGGTTTCGCCGATCGCGACCACTTCGGGCGCTGCCCAAAGGCGCGCCAGTTCATCGAGCTGCGTCGGGTCATGGTCCGCCGCATGATGGGGATGAACCCCGGCCGTGCAGCGCAACAGCGCGGGATGCGCCCGGGCGAGGCCGAGCGCCTGGC
>PKCW01000156.1 GCA_002862965.1 Pseudomonadota bacterium | reverse complement strand
TCACCGCATCCAAAGGGCGCACCTGCTGCAACCGCGCATCGAGCCGCGTCTGCAGCGCCTGCACCACGACATCTTCGCCGATCGCGGCTTCGGCCTGTGTCTGGCGCAGGGCCTGCTCGTCCGACTCGCGCTGCGCCGGTGTCGCCAGCACCACCGCGTCATCGCCCGGACGGATCTCGAGCGTCAACTCGGGCTGACGCAGCAAGCGCCGCAGGGCATCCCGCAGGCTTTGTTCGGCCGACGGCCGCCGCACGGCGTGCTGCGCTCGCGCCAACTCCAGAACGATGCGGCCATCGGCGCGTGATTTCAAGGCGCAGTGCCGCGCCAGTTCCAGCGGTCCGCCGCGCAGCCCGAGCCGCGCAACGAGTTCCGGCCACTCCGCCGCGGCGGCATCCGCCGGAGGCGAAGCCGGCGCCGGCCCGGCCGCTTCCCTCGCAGAGGGCGGGTCACGGCCCGTCGGCGCCTCGAGCGCCGCGGCGCGCGGGGTCGGACCAGTCTGCAGCAGCGGCGCCGCCGATGGGCCGGGTGGCGCCGCAGGCTGCGCCGGCGCGGCGCTCGCAGGCGCCGCACCGGCTTCGGAAGACGGCGGACGAAAGGCATGGAGCCGCAACACCACCATCTCGAAGCCGCTCGCCGGATCGGGCGCCAGCGCGAGATCGCGTTTGCCGAGCAGGCAGATCTGGTAGTAGACCTGCACGGTCGTGGGGGAAATCGCCGCGAGCAGATCGGGGCTGACGGCTTCCTCATCCTCGGTCAACCGGCCGAAGGTCTGCGCAAAGGCGATCGCCTGCAGCCGCAGCGCCAGGGCGTCGAGCAGGCCGCTGTAATCGGGGCTGCGCTGGCGCCAGTCGACCAGCACCTGCCAGATCGCCCCGGCATCGCCGGCGGCCAGAACCCCGAGCAGGCCGTCCACCTGCAGCCGGTCGACCGTGCCCAGCATGGCATCCACTTCCGCCACCGTCAGCGTCCCGCCGGCGTAGGCGATGGCCTGATCGAGCAGGCTCAGGGCGTCACGCACACTGCCGTCGGCCGCCCGCGCCAGGGCACGCAGGGCCGGCGGCTCGAACGCCACTTGCTCGGCGGCGAGGATGGTCGCCAGATGCGCGGCGATGCGGTCGGCGCCGAGGCGGTGCAGGTTGAACTGCAGGCAGCGCGACAGCACCGTGACCGGGAGCTTCTGTGGATCCGTCGTGGCCAGCAGAAACTTTACATGCTCGGGCGGTTCCTCCAGCGTCTTGAGCAGGGCGTTGAAGGAATGGGTCGAGAGCATGTGCACTTCGTCGATCAGGTAGATCTTGAAGCGCCCCTTGCCCGGTGCGTACTGGGCGTTGTCGAGCAAGGCGCGGGTGTCGTCCACCTTGGTGCGCGAGGCGGCGTCCACCTCGATCAGGTCCATGAAACGGCCCTGATCGATTTCCTGACAGGCGCCGCAGCGGCCGCAGGGCTCGGCGGTGACACCCTGCTCGCAGTTCAGGCATTTGGCGAGGATGCGCGCCAGGGTCGTCTTGCCGACGCCGCGCGTGCCGGTGAACAGGTAAGCGTGGTGCAACCGCTGCTGGGACAGGGCATTGGACAGGGCGCGGACGACGTGTTCCTGCCCCACCAGCTCGCGGAAGCTGCGTGGGCGCCATTTGCGGGCCAGTACGGTATAGCTCATCGTCCTTCCCATGCCGGCGAGCCGAAACTCACACCCCAAATGGGCGGCAGCCCCGGCCAGCCACACTCCGGCGCCCGAGTCCACTGCTGCCGCTGCTCCCTTCCGGATCTCACGGGGTTCACAATGTATCGTCGCGAAGGGACCAACCGGGGCCACCATGTCGAAACCGGCGGAGCGTTGCGGGCCCGACGCCGGGAGGCCGGATTATAGCAGCCGGCACCCGGCCAGCAAGGGCGCGTCAGTAGTGGTCAAAGACCCGGGCGCCGTTCCGGTCGAAGATCTGCACCGCGTAATGTTCCGGATTGGGCCCTTCCATGCCCGGCGAACCGATCGGCATGCCGGGTACGGCGAGCCCGGTCGCCGCCGGCTGCTCCTGCAACAGGCGCTTGATCGATGCGGCGGGGACATGACCCTCCACCACATAGCCGCCGATCTCGGCCGTGTGGCAGGACCCCAATCGGGCGGGCACGCCCAGCGCCCGCTTGCGCTCGGGCAGATCGGTGACATCGCGGGTGCTGACGGCGAAGCCTGCGTCGCTCAGATGGCGTACCCAGGCCGCGCAGCAGCCGCAGCGCGCATCCTTGTAGACCGTCACGGGCGGCAACGCGGCCAGCGCAGACGATGCCGCCGCCATGCCCAGGAACAGCGAGGCACCCTGCAGTGTGGTCTTGAATCGCATGATCACTACTCCTCGCGGACGGCCGGACGAGGACGGCCGCGCCGCGCTCGAAAGACAGGTTACAGCGTCCGTGTCGCCCGTACGATGTTGCTCTCGCTCCCCGGTTCGATCCGGAATCCGAGCTTGCGGCACACGGCCAGCATCGCGCCGTTCTCCCGCAGGATATCACCGTAGATCTCCCGGAAGCCGCGCTCATGGGCGTAATCGATGATGCGCTGCATCAGCCGAATGCCCAGCCCCTTGCCGCCCTGGTCGTGGCGCACGCCGATGGCGAACTCGCAGCGCTCGCCGTTGGGATCGCCGGCGATC
>PKCW01000059.1 GCA_002862965.1 Pseudomonadota bacterium | reverse complement strand
CAAGCTCGATGTCGAGGGCGCCGAAGCGCAGGTGCTGGCCGGGCTGTCATGCCCGCTGCCGGCGCTGTCGTTCGAGTATTCGCCGGCCGCGCTCGAGGGCGCGATCGCGTGCATCGGACGCCTGGACGCGCTCGGCACCTATCGTTTTCGCCGCTCGGTCGCCGAAAGCCTGCGCTGGAGCGGCGCGTGGATGACGGCGCAACGGATGCGCGCCGATCTCGACGCGCTTTCCCCCGATCTGCCAGCCGGTGATCTCTACGCCGAACGGATCGCCTGAGGCGCGCCAACGGTTGGTACAATCCGGCGCCAATCGGGACCGCGCGGCGCGACGCCCATGACGGAAGGGGAAACGGATGAAGATCACCGTATTCGGCAGCGGCTATGTGGGGCTGGTCACGGCGGCATGTTTCGCGCGCATGGGCAACAAGGTGCTGTGCGTGGACATCGATGCGGCCAAGGTCGCCGCGTTGCAGGCCGGGCGGGTGCCGATCCGGGAGCGGGGTCTCGATGACCTGGTGGCCGCAACGATTACCTCGGGTCACCTGTCCTTCACCACGGACGCCGCCCAAGGTGTGGCGCATGGCCTGTACCAGTTCATCGCCGTGGGCACGCCGGCGGACGAGGACGGTTCGGCGGATCTCCGTCACGTGCTGGCGGTGGCCGCCACGATCGCAGCCCACATGACCGATTACCGCATCATCGTCGATAAATCGACGGTGCCCGTGGGCACGGCGCAGCGGGTGAGCGCCGTGATCCGCGACGGACTGGCGCAGCGCGGGGTCGGCGTGCCGTTCGCGGTGGTGTCCAATCCGGAGTTCCTCAAGGAAGGCAATGCGGTCGAGGACTTCATGAAGCCGGATCGCATCATCGTGGGCGCCGATGACGAGCGGGCGATTCGCGAGATGCAGCGGCTCTATGCCCCGTTCAACCGCAAGAGCGACCGGCTGCTGGTGATGGACCCCTTGTCCGCCGAGCTGACCAAGTACGCGGCCAACGCCATGCTGGCCACCAAGATCAGCGTGATGAACGAGTTTGCCAACATCGCCGAGCGCGTCGGTGCCGATATCGAGCAGGTGCGTCTGGGCCTGGGTTCGGACCCGCGCATCGGTTTCCACTTCATCTATCCCGGCGCCGGCTACGGGGGCTCGTGCTTTCCCAAGGACGTCAGCGCGCTGATCCACACGGCGCGGGAGGCGGGTCATCCGGCGCGCATCCTCGATGCGGTGCAGGCGGTCAACGAGTGTCAGAAGAACCGGCTGTTCGAGCGCATCCAGCAGCATTTCGGTCACGACCTGTCCGGTTTGACCTTCGCCCTGTGGGGGCTGGCGTTCAAGCCGGGCACCGACGACATGCGCGATGCGCCCAGCCGGGTGCTGATGGAAGCGCTTTGGCGGGCCGGCGCGCGGGTGCGGGCGCACGACCCGGCGGCGATGACCGAGGCGCGCCGCCTCTATCCCGATGCCGAGGCGCTGACGCTGTGTGACGACCCGCTCAGCTGCCTCGACGGGGCCGAAGGGCTGGTGGTGGTGACCGAGTGGAACGTCTATCGCAGTCCGGATTTCGACGATCTGAAACAGCGTTTGCGCCGCCCGGTCATTTTCGATGGCCGCAATCTGTACGACCCGCAGATGCTGGCCGAGCAGGGCTTCGGCTACTACGCCATCGGGCGCCCGGTGGTCGCGCCGGCGTCGTCTGCAAGCACCTGAAGTGCAAGCGTCATGACAGCGGCGGGACGGCGTGTCGATCCCGAATCCCCACGGGTTCTGGTGGTCGGTGCAGGCGCGGTCGGTGGGTTCTATGGCAGCCTGCTGGCGCGCCGCGGATGGCTCGTGGACGTGGTCTGTCGCAGCGAGGCCGAGCTCGTGGCGCGGCAGGGATTCGCCATTCGCAGCGACCCCATGGGGGAGTGGACCTTTCGGCCACGGGCCGTATTCTCCAGGGTCGAGCCCCCGGATGAGCCGCCCGACTATCTGCTGCTGACGACCAAGGTGATTGCCGGTGAGGACCGGGCGGCCCTGATCCGGCCGGCGGTGGGTCCGCGGACCGTGATCGTCGCCATGGAAAACGGCATCGGCATCGAAGCGCCCTTGGCCGCAGCCTTCCCGGACCATGAACTCATCAGCGCGCTGGCCTTCGTCTGCGTCTCGCGCGCCGCGCCGGGCCACATCCATCACCAGGCCTACGGCGCGCTTACCCTGGGTCGCTATCCGCTGGGAGCGTCGCCGGCGAGCGAGCGGCTGGCGGACGCCTTCCGGCAGGCGGGGATCGCGGCCGAGCTCGATGCCGACATCGTCACCGCCCGCTGGCGCAAGGCCGTGTGGAACGCCGCCTTCAATCCCGCATCGGTCCTGGCCGGCGGTGTCGACACCGCCCGGTTGATGGCCGACGAACACGCGCTGCGCATGATCGGGCGCGCCATGGACGAGGTGTGCCGGATCGCGGCCGCCGCCGGCCATCCATTGCCCGAGCGGACCACCGAGGCGATGCTCGGGAACACGCGACGCATGCCGCCTTATCTCACCAGCATGACGCTCGATGCGCTGCAGGGCCGGCCGCTGGAACGCGCGGCCATCCTCGGCGCCATCCTCGACGAGGCTAGCGCGCGCGGCGTCGCCGCGCCTACCCTGGAAACCTTCGATGCGCTGCTGCGCCTGCGT
>PKCW01000329.1 GCA_002862965.1 Pseudomonadota bacterium | reverse complement strand
GTGCTCGAGGGTGGGGCACTGGAAAGCGATGGCCAAGGCACGCTGCTGACGACCACCTCCTGCCTGCTCGATCCCCGGCGCAATGCCGGCATCACCCGCGCGACCGCCGAAGCCCATCTGCGAGCGGACCTCGGCATCGAGCGGGTGCTGTGGCTCACCGAAGGCCATCTGGAAGGCGACGACACCGACGGCCACATCGACACCCTGGCGCGCTTCGCCAACCCGGAAACCATCGTCTACCAAGGCTGCGAGGACCCCGCGGACAGCCATTTCGCGTCGCTGCAGGCCATGGCGGAAGAACTCTCGGCGCTGCGGCGGGCGGACGGGCAGCCCTACCGGCTGATCGCGCTGCCCCTGCCCCGCCCCATGCACGACGGCGACGGCCGGCGGCTCCCCGCCACCTACGCCAACTTCCTGATCATCAACGGCGCCGTGCTGCTGCCGGTCTATGGGGACCCCGCCGATGCGCCGGCGCAGTCGTGCCTCGCCGCGGCGTTCCCGGACCGGAAGATCGTGCCGATCGACTGCGCTGCGCTGATCCGCCAGTTCGGCAGCCTGCATTGCGTGACCATGCAACTGCCCGCAGCCGTGCCGGTACCCCTATCCCGTGCCACGGACCGGTGAGCCGATGCCGGGTGTCGTTGCCGCGTCATGAACACGCCGCAGGCACCGGTCGCGATCGATCTGAACGCCGATGTCGGCGAAGGCAGCCCGGCCGACGCCACGCTGATCCCGCTGGTCTCCTCCGTCAACATCGCCTGCGGGGCCCATGCCGGCGATGCGGCCACCATGACCCGCACGGTGGCGCTCGCCGCCGCCCATGGTTGCGCCATCGGCGCCCATCCCGGCTATGCCGATCCGGAGTACTTCGGTCGTCGCGCCCTCGCCTTGCCGGTACAGACCATCCATCGGTCGGTGGCGGAACAGATCGACGCCCTGGCCGCGCATGCCAACGCGGCGGGGCTGCACCTCACGCACGTCAAGCCGCACGGCGCGCTGTACAACCAGGCGGCCGGCGCAATGGACCTCGCGATGGCCATCGCACAGGCCGTACATGAGGTCGATCCCAGGCTCGCGCTGGTCGGTCTTGCCGGCAGCGCGCTGATCGCAGCCGGACGACGATGCGGCTTGCGCGTCGCCGGGGAGGCGTTCGTCGACCGCCGCTACGAGGCTGATGGCAGTCTGACCCCGCGCGATCATCCCGATGGCCTGATCGACGATCCGGAGGATGCGGCCCGGCAGGTTCTCACCCTCCTGCACACGGGTCGGCTGATGACCCGGACCGGCCGGGTGATCGCGTGCGCCGCCGACACCGTCTGTGTTCACGGCGACAGTCCGGCCGCCCTCGCGCTCGTCCGGACCCTGCGTGAACGGCTCGCCGCGGCCGGCATCGCCGTGCAACCGCTCGCGATCAGCTCGACCGACTGAACCCGCCCCTGCTCAACCCTCGTGCCGATAAACGCGGAATTCCGCTCTGGTGTTCGATGACCGACAGCACCTGTGTCGGGTTGCAGACAGAGATGACCCACTCGCGACAGCGCATCCGCATCTCGACGGGCTCGGCGAGCACAACGGGCCGACAAATACATGAATTCGTGGAACAATAACTCGTAACACCCAATCCAGGACGGCTTGGCACGGATTCTGTGTGAAAACAGTCGCGCTTCGCATCAGCCGTTATGTAAAATTTTGCATCACGCATCGAGGAGAACCCCCATGGCGCCGCAGCCCCGCTGGCAACTCAAGGGACGCCTTGCACTGGAGGCGGACCAACAGCCGCCCGTGGAGGACACGCGCATCGACCTGCTCGAACAGATCGAGCGAACCGGGTCCATCGCCAAGGCCGCCAAGGCCGTCGGCATGAGCTATCGCGCCGCCTGGAACGCCGTCGATGCGCTGCGCAACCTGGCCGGCGAGCCCTTGGTGGCGACGCACAGCGGCGGCAACGACGGCGGCGGCACCCACCTCACGCCGGCCGGCCAACGCCTGGTGCACACGCATCGCCTGGTGCTGGAACACCAGCGCCGCTTTCTGATCCAGTTGCAGTCGCGGCTGGACCAGCCGGAAACCCTCACCCTCATCAGGAGATTGGCCATGAAAACCAGTGCCCGCAACCAGTTTTTCGGCACCGTCACCCGCATCCAGAGTGGCGCCGTGAATGCCGAGGTCGCGATCGCCCTCAACACGCACGACCATCTGGTCGCCATGGTCACCATGGAAAGCCTGGCCGAACTCAAACTGGCGCTCGGGAGCGAAGTGTGGGCGCTGGTCAAGGCGCCGTCGGTGCTGATCACCCAGGATGATCCCAAGGTCAAGCTCTCGGCCCGCAACCGGCTCTGCGGCAAAGTCGCGCGCATCACGCGCGGCAGCGTGAACGCCGATGTGGTGATCGACCTGCCGGGTGGCACCACCATCAGCGCCATCATCACGCTCGACAGCCTCGACAGCCTCGCGCTCACCGAAGGCAGCCGGGCCTGCGCGGTATTCAAGGCCGGCAGCGTGATCCTGGGCGTCAACGCCTGAAACCCGACTTCCCGACCAAACTGAACTCTAAGGAGAATCCCATGCGACTCCCGACCATCGCCACGGCGATGGTCGGTGTGGTCGCGTTCGCCCCGGCTCATGCCGCGGAAGCGCCGCCCGCCGACCTCGAAACCCTGCAGCAAC
>PKCW01000244.1 GCA_002862965.1 Pseudomonadota bacterium | reverse complement strand
CTTCATCGGTCTGGGCTATCTGGGGATGAACCCGCCGAGCCCGACCTACACCCTGATCGCCCGCGTGCTTTCCGTGATCTATTTCCTGTTCTTCCTGGCCATGCCGTTCTATAGCCGGCTGGATTCGACCAAGCCCGTCCCCGATCGGCTGACCTGACAGAAGGGAACACTGATGAACATTCGCAAATGCGTCGCCGCGATCGGGCTGTCGTTGTTGCCTTGGATGGCCTGGGCTTCGGGCGCCGGCGTTCATCTGGAATCGGCCAACATCGATGTCGGCAATGTGCAGTCCCTGCAGCGGGGCGCGCAACTCTTCAATAACTATTGTCTGAGTTGCCACTCCGCACAGTACATGCGCTATTCGCGCATGGCCGAGGATCTCAAGCTGCCGGTCGATCTCGTCACCGAGAACCTGATGTTCGCCGGGGAGAAGATCGGTGAGACGATGACCGTCGCCATGCCGGCCAAGGAAGCCGCCGCATGGTTCGGCAAGGCGCCGCCCGATCTGACGCTCACCGCGCGTCAACGCGGGGCGGACTGGGTCTATACCTACCTCAAGTCCTTCTATCTCGATCCGGGCAAGCCGACCGGCGTGAACAACCTGGTGTTCAAGGACGTGGGCATGCCCCATGTGCTGTGGGAGCTTCAGGGCTGGCAGCGATTGAAGTCCGCGGATGGCCATGAGGGCGACGCCGGTTCGCACGCGACTTCGCACGAGGGCGCTGCCGATTCGCCGTTCGAACAGGTGACCGAAGGCGCGCTGACGCCGGAAGAGTACGATCGGGCGGTGCGGGATCTGGTGGCCTACATGAGCTATGTGGCCGAGCCCGTGCAACTCAAGCGCGCCGGGGTAGGGATATGGGTCTTGTTGTTCCTTGCCGTGTTTGGCGTGCTGGCCTATCTCCTCAAGAAGGATTATTGGAAAGACGTGCACTGAGCTTGGTGGGCTCGGGTCATGGCGGGCGGGCTGGCACGCCATGACCCTACGGACAGGCGGGATTAGGGGGCATCGGATGGTTTCAACCGCATCACGCCGTTCGAGCATGACCCTTTTTGCGAAGGATGGCTGCCTCGACTGTCACCGGATACGGCTGATCCTGGCGGAAAAAGGGGTCGCCTGCGAGGTCCTCTATCCCGACCCGGAGCGCATCCGCGAGGATCTGCTGGACCTGAACCCGTACGGCACCGTGCCGACCTTCATCGACCGCGATCTGATCCTGTACGACACGCGCATCATCCTGGAATATCTGGACGAGCGCTTTCCCCATCCCCCGCTGATGCCGGTCGATCCGGCGTCCCGAGGGCGTTTTCGACTCGCCATGATGCGTATGGAGCGGGACTGGTATCCCATTGCAGCCGCACTGATGGAGCGGCCGGACGGCGCGACGCGCGGGGCGCTGGTGAATCGCTTGCGGACCTCACTGGAGGAAACCCAGCGGTTGTTCGCCCAGCCGCCCTTTTTCCTGGGGCAGGAGTTTTCCCTGGTCGACGTCACCATGGCGCCGCTGCTGTGGCGACTGCCCCAATGCGGTATCGAATGGAGCCCGACACTGGATGTGCTGCGCGAGTATGCCCAGCGTATCTTCGGGCGTCCGGCATTCAACCACGCCCTTTCGCAAGCCGATGGTGCGCGACACACGGGCCTGTTCTGAGTCGCCGGCCATGATTTCGCGAAAACCCTATCTGGTGCGCGCGCTGCACGAATGGATCTGCGACAACGGCATGACGCCCCATCTGCTGGTCGATTGCACCCAGCCGGGCGTACAGGTGCCGAGCGAGGTGATCCGGGACGGACAGGTGGTGTTGAATGTCGCGCCCATGGCGGTCCATCGCCTGAGTCTCGCCAATGATTTCATTGCCTTCTCGGCGCGGTTCAATGGTCAGGAGCGACACGTCAGCTTCCCGCCGCGCGCCGTTCTGGCGATCTATGCCCGCGAGAACGGGCAGGGACTGATGTTCACGTCGGCCGATGAAGGCGACGATCCGCCGCCCCCGGGTCCCGCGCCCGCCGAACCTGCCGGCGGCTCCGGCGGACGCGCGCGATTGAGCGTGGTCAAGTGAGCCCGCGCGGGATGGGCCGGGGTGTCAGCCGCTGCCCGTAATGGCGTTGCGAATCCAGCGGAACTCGGCCCGGGCCAGTGGCCCGCTCAGCGCAACCACGTCGAACCGCATCGGCCGCTTCGCCAATGCGGGGTTGCGGGCGAGATAGTGCTGCGCCGCGAGCACCAGCCGGCGTTGCTTGCCGAGGCCAACGGTCTCCTCGGGGGTACCGAATTGGTGCCCCGTCCGGTGACGGACCTCCACGAAGACCAGGGTCGCTCCGTCCTGCATGATCAGGTCGATCTCCCCGCCGCGGCACGCGTAGTTGCGGGTCATCAGCATCAGACCCCGTCGTTCGAGATGGGAGAGTGCAAGGTCTTCGGCCGGGTGCGGATGTCGCGTCATGGTCGCGGCGGCACCTCGGCCGATGAATGCCGCGACAGTCCCGGTTTGATCTCCCCTTGATCCACATGCGCCCACGCCAGCCCGGCGCGGCGCAGCCTTCCGTCGGCGTCCGCGCGCAGCGCACCGGTCGCCCCGTTCAGTTGCAGGTCCGCGGTTGCCGGATTGCCCTGTATTTTCCGCCAGAGGCGAAAGGCGTCGATACCGAAGGCCTGCAGCCGCATGGCGGC
>PKCW01000202.1 GCA_002862965.1 Pseudomonadota bacterium | reverse complement strand
ACCCGCCGGCGTTCAGGTCCCGCTCAGCGCCCTGGCTCGCGTCGAAGAGCGCACCACGCCGATCCTCATCCAGCATCTGGGTCAGTTTCCAGCCGCCACCATTTCCTTCAACCTGGCGCCCGGCACGTCACTGGGCGCGGCCGTCTCCGACATCGAGGCCACCCTCGCGGAACTGGCGCCGCCGGCCAGTTTGCAGACCCGCTTTCAGGGCGATGCGCTGGCCTTTCGCGCCTCGCTCGCCAATCAGACCTTCCTGCTGATCGCGGCCATCGTCTGCATGTACATCGTGCTCGGCATGCTCTATGAGAGCTACATCCACCCGATCACCATCCTCTCCACGCTGCCCTCGGCCGGCGTCGGGGCCCTGCTGGCGCTCTTGATCACCGGTCATCCGCTGGACGTGATCGGCATCATCGGGATCGTGCTGCTGATCGGCATCGTGAAGAAGAACGCGATCATGATGGTCGACTTCGCCCTCGATGCCGAGCGCACCCGGGGCAAGGCGCCGCGGGAAGCCATCTTCGAGGCCTGCCTGCTGCGTTTCAGACCCATCCTGATGACGACGATGGCGGCCCTGCTGAGCGCGCTGCCGATGATGTTGAGCACGGGCGTCGGCGCCGAACTGCGGCGCCCGCTCGGGCTGACCCTGGTTGGCGGTCTGGTGCTGAGCCAGTTGCTCACCCTGTTCACCACGCCGGTGATCTATCTGGCCTTCGCCGACCTTTCCGAACGCGTGAGTCGCGGTGTCGGCGCCGCCCCCGAGGGCAACGCTTGAACCCCGGCGCGTTTTTCATCCACCGGCCGGTCGCCACCACCCTGCTGACGCTGGCGATCACGCTGTCGGGGCTGCTCGGCTTCTCGCTGATGCCAGTGGCGCCCATGCCACAGATCGATTTCCCCACCATCGTCGTCATTGCCCGCTTGCCCGGCGCCAGTCCGGAGACCATGGCGACCACGGTGGCGACGCCCCTCGAACGCCAGCTCGGGCGCATCGCGGGTATCGAGGAGATGAGCTCGGCCAGTTCCATCGGCTTCACCCGCATCATCATCCAGTTCGACGTCAACCGGAACATCGACGGGGCGGCGCGCGACGTGCAGGCCGCCATCAATGCCGCACGCAGTCTGCTTCCCGCCAACCTGCCGACCAATCCCATCTACCGCAAGGCGAATCCCGCCGATTCCCCGGTGCTGGTCATTTCACTGACCTCCGACACCCTGACCCCCGGGCAGATGTATGACGCCGCCTCCACCGTGCTGGCGCAGAAGCTCTCCCAGGTGCTGGGCGTCGGACAGGTGGAACTCGGCGGATCCGCGCTGCCGGCGGTCCGGGTCGAGCTCAACCTCGATGCCGTCAACAAGTACGGGCTCGGACTGGAACAGATCCGGCAGACCCTGGCCGGGGCGAACGCCAACCGGCCCAAGGGCTTCCTCGAGGATGGGGAAAGCCGCTGGCTGATCCATGCCAACGACCAGGCCAAGACGGCCGATGCGTTTCGCGATCTGGTCGTGGCCTACGTCCAGGGCTCTCCCGTCTACCTGCGGGACATCGCCGAGGTGCGCGACGCCGTCCAGGACGTCCGCAACGCGGGCACCGCGAACGGCAAACCGGCAGTGCTGATCACGCTGCGCCGGCAACCGGGCGCGAACGTCATCGAAACCGTCGACCGCGTCAAGGCGCTGCTGCCCGAACTCAAGGCATCGGTGCCCGGCGGCGTCGATCTGACCGTCGAACTCGACCAGTCGGAGACCATTCGCGCATCGCTGCACGAGGTGGAACTGACGATCGTCATCTCCACCGTGCTGGTGCTGGGGGTAGTGCTGCTGTTCCTGCGCAATGCCCGTGCCACGCTCATCCCGGCCGTGGCTCTGCCGGTGTCCCTGATCGGCACCTTCGGCGCGCTGTACCTGATGGGTTACACCATCGACAACCTGTCCCTCATGGCCATCACCATCGCAACCGGCTTCGTGGTGGACGATGTCATCGTGGTGCTGGAAAACATCATCCGCCACCTCGAGCAGGGCAGCCCCCCCTTCCAGGCCGCGCTGGACGGAACCCGGGAGGTCAGTTTCACGGTCGTGTCGATGACCCTCTCCCTGGTCGCCGTATTCCTGCCCATCGTGCTCATGGGCGGAATGATCGGGCGGCTGATCCAGGAATTCGGTGCAACCCTTTCACTCGCGGTCCTGGTGTCCATGGTGGTGTCGCTCACCCTGACGCCCATGATGAGCGCGCGGCTCCTCCGGGCGGAGACCTTCAAAAACCCCGGCCGTCTCCACCGCTGGGTCGATCGGCGTTTCGAGCGCATGGTCGAGCTCTATCGGGTCAGCCTGGACTGGGCCTTGCGCCACAGCTTTCTGACCCTGATGTCGCTCTTTGCAACCTTCGCCTTCAACATCTTCCTGTTCGTGGTCGTGCCCAAGGGGTTGATGCCCCAATACGACATCGGCAAGCTGCTCGGCTACATCAGCGGCGAACAGGCGCTGTCGTTCCAGTCGATGCGGGAGAAGCAGCAGCAGTTCACGGACATCCTGCGCGCCGACCCGGCCGTGCAGAGCGTGGTGTCCTTCATCGGCGGCGAGTCCCAGGGCAATACCGGATTCGTGTTCGTGTCGCTCAAACCTCTGGAGGAGCGGCGGATGCCCGCGCACAAGGTCATGGAGCGGTTGCGCACCCAGGTG
>PKCW01000137.1 GCA_002862965.1 Pseudomonadota bacterium | reverse complement strand
AGCCCTTTGGGAGGCTCGCTGACGGGCGTAGGCGACGGGCCGGTGGTCGGGTGAGTCCGTTTGCGCTGGAACAAGGAGAGCATGCTGAAACCCGAGTGATGGGCCGACAGGGAGAACCTTTTCGCCTTTTTGGGTAGGGCCTTTCCCCTTGACCCCGTTCCCTTCGCCCCTTGCCGGCCCTTTGGCCTTGACCCTTTGCGTATAGGGCAGCGACGGTTCGGATGCCTGGATCAAAGCGATACCCGGCAGCCCGGCATCTTGGGCGGTCACGCCGAGGGTCGATTGACGTGGTAAGGAAATTTCCTTACCATGCAACCGTTGAAACAGGAACCCGACCATGCCGACCGTCCGCGAGCAGGCCACCATCACCTCCAAGGGGCAGATCACCCTCCCCAAGCCGATCCGGCAGGCGCTGGGTGTCGACGCTGGCGGCAAGGTGGACTTCGAGCTGCGCGAGGACGGCCAGGTCGTGGTCAGCCGCGCCGAGGCGGAGCACGAGGATCCGGCCATTGGGGCCTTCCTGGGCCTGCTGGCCGAGGACATCCAGGCCGGGCGACACATCCGCGGCCTGCCCGACGAACTGGCGCGGGCCATGCTGGCGCAAGTCGGTCGCGACGACGGCCTGGGTGAGGAGATCGAAGGCGAAGTGGCGCTCTGATGCAGCGGCACGGCTGGACGCTGCTGTTCCACGCGTGCGTGGTCGAGCAGTTGCAGAAGCTCCACGCCGCCGCGCAGCGCGCCGAGCAGAACGAACCGGAGGGGTTCGAGTCGAACGCCAACGTCAAGCTGTTCCGGGGGTTGAGCCAGTTGATGCTGGAGACCGTGCCGACTGATCCGGCTCGGGACGAGTATCGCCAGGGCAACACCCTGGGACCAGCCCACCGCCACTGGCGGCGGGCCAAGATCGGAAGACGGTTCCGGCTGTTCTTCCGGTACGACTCCAAGGCGAAGGTGATCGTCTACGCCTGGGTCAACGACGAAACGACGCTGCGGTCGTCGGGCAGCAAGTCCGATCCGTATGCGGTCTTCGAAAAGATGCTGGGCCGCGGAAATCCGCCCGACGACTGGAACGCATTGGTGGCCGTAGCCCGACAGGATTGGAGCAAACTGGAGTAGCCATCCCACGCATGTAGCAGGTGACGACGATGGGCACGAAAACCCGCATCAGCAACGCAGAGCGCTTCGGCCGCTGGGCCGGCGGGATGTGGCGTGGCGGCGTCCGTCGCGAGCGCCGGCTCGCCGGCCGGTTGGTAGCGCGCGGTCTGCCCCCAGGCGCGGCGACGGCGCTGCTGTGGCTCGTGAAGCTGGCCGTGCTGGGAGTACTGCTGTACGCCGCGTTCTGGCTGGCGCTCCTGCTGGTATTCGCGGTCGCCGCCGCCTGGGCCATGCAGCACGGCACCGCGGACCAGGAAGAACCCGACCTGCTGAATCGCCAGGCCGAGGAACGCGATCACCGCGAAGGCCTCTTCTACCACCCCGCATCCTACAACGACGATCCCGATCCTCGATTCGAGGACGACTGATCCCGGTCGCGCTACTTCTTGCCGGGACTCGCCGCACTGATCAGGATGCCTGAGCCCCTGCCTCCCGCCTGCGCCGCATCCCTGGTGCCCGCGGCCAGTCCCTGCAAGAAGTTGCCGGCCCGGATGCCCGTCCAGGCCAGTGCCGTCACCCAGAACGCGGGGAGCACCAGGAACATCGTTGCGAGCACGTAGTTGAGCAACATGTCGCCGAATGCGTTGTTCAGCCCGATCAATGGATCGAAATTGCTGTGCGGCCGATTCCAGCCGAATCCCCAGCCATAGAGCGCATCCAAAATGGTCGAGTCGATCCACCTGGCCAACTGGAACCAGAAGTCCACGAAGAAGAGCGCGAACTGCACCACGCTGACGGTCACCAAGGTCTTGAGGTCATAGGTGCCAACCAGGAGCGCGAGCGGAATGCAGATCACCAACGCCATCTTCAGCAGCGCCAGCACCATCGGCAGTGCTTGCCGCATCACGTCCATCGCAGGAAAGAAGCCCAGCGCACCGACCGTCATGCCGACGTCGCTCGCAGCGCGCGTGACGATGTTCGGCAACGTCATCTCGATCTGCCCGCCGTAGTCGGAATAGACCGCACCCTGGTTCAACTTCTGCTGCCGCGGCGACGCGATCGCGCGGATCACAGAGTCATCCACCTGATCCCGACTCAGGAAGCCGGCCCACCCCGCAACACGCGTCAGCAAGCTGGGGTCCACCTGTTGCAGTAGCCGCGAGCGCAGCCCATTGCCGTCCGACCACCACTGCCGGCACGTGGGGTAGCCCCCGCCGCTGTCCACCTGGGCCAGCCCTGCATCGCGCGTCGCGTCGTAGGGCCAGGCCGTGCGCGGCGTGTTGGAGTGGTAGGTGTCGTAGAAGCCCGCGTTGTTCAGGAAGTAGCTCGAACCGATCCAGGTCACGTCGTTCATCTGCTCGTCGGAGAGTGCGGGCCGAGACATGAACAGCTTGGCGCGCGAGGGGCCGTAGCAGTCATGCACGAAGTCGCCGACCTCCTGGGCCAGCACCGGGTCGTCGATGCGCGTGGCATCCACGTCCATGCGCATCTGACGCAGATCCGTCCCGCAGGGGATGGCCGCCACCGCGCCGCCCGTCACCGCCTTCGAGATGGCGTGCATGAAGAACCACCACACCGGCACCAGCGCGCT
>PKCW01000193.1 GCA_002862965.1 Pseudomonadota bacterium | reverse complement strand
GCAGGCTGCCCAGGGCGCCGACGATGGGCGGCAGGACGCCGTTCAGCGCGCAGGTTTCGGCCTGTTCGGCGCTGTCGCGGTAGAGGCAGCGGTAACAGGGACTGGCCGCATCGCGCGGATCGAACACCGAGAGCTGGCCTTCGAAGCGGATCGCTGCGGCGCTGATGAGCGGGATGCCGAGGGCGCGGCTCGCGGCGTTGACGGCAAAGCGGGTGGCGAAGTTGTCCGAGCCGTCGACCACGGCGTCGCAGCCGGCGAGTGCGCCGCTCAGCGTGTCGCCGTCGAGCCGCGTGGCCAGCGGCGTGATGCGCACCTCGGGGTTGAGCCGTTCCAGGCGCGCGCGCGCCGAGTCCACCTTGCGCCGGCCGACATCCGCGGTGGTGTGCAGCAACTGGCGGTGCAGGTTGCTCAACTCGACGGTGTCGGCATCGGCGATGATCAGCTCCCCCACGCCGCTCGCCGCGAGATAGGGCGCAGCGCCCGAACCCAGCCCCCCCGCGCCGACGATGAGCACCCGGCTCGCCGCCAGACGCTCCTGCCCGGCCAAACCCAGTTCGGGCAGGCGCAGCTGCCGGCTGTAGCGGATCAGGGCGTCGCGGTGCAGGGTCATGCGGTCTCCTTGGCGTCGGGCGCGTGTTGGCCGATGGCCACGCGGTCGTGTCCCGCGAAGTCCGGGTGGCCCGAGACCGCCCGATAGCCGGCCGCACCGAGCAATCCCCGCACGGCCGGCCCCTGGTCCCAGCCATGCTCGAGGACCAGCCAGCCGCCCGGCATCAGGGCATCCCGGGCGGCGTCGATGATGCGCGCCAGGTCCTCGAGTCCGGTGGGGCCGGCGACCAATGCGCTGCGCGGTTCGTGGCGCAGTCCGGGCAGATGGGGATCGCCGTCCGCAAGGTAGGGCGGATTGGCCATGATCAGCCCGAAGGCCCCCGGCGCCAGCGGCGCGCACCAGTCGCCCGCGATGAATCGCACGCGCTCGATCAATCCCAGTCGGCGCGCATTGCCATGGGCGACGGCCAGGGCCGCGGCACTGCGGTCCACGGCATGGACCTGCCAGTCCGGCCGCGCGGCGGCGACCGCCAGCGCGATGGCGCCGCTGCCGGTGCCGAGGTCGGCCACCCGCGGCGCTGGGAGCACCAGGCTGAGTGCGATCTCGACCAGCAGCTCGGTTTCCGGGCGCGGGATCAAGGTAGCGGGTGTAACGGTGAGCGTCAGGTCATGAAAGCCGGCCTCGCCCAGGACATAGGCCACGGGTTCGCCGGCCAGCCGCCGCTCGGCGAAGGCGCTCAGTCGGGCGCGCGCCTCGGGCGTGAGCGCGGTCTCGCCGTGCGACCACAGCCGGCTGCGTGGCCAGCCCAGCGCGCGGGCGAGCAGCCATTCGGCCTCCTGCGCGGCGGCCTGGGCGCCGCCCGCCGGCCCGGCGAGTGTTTCACGCAACAGGCGCAGCGCCTCGCGCGCCGGCAGCGGATCAGGCGCCGAGCGCAGCAAGTTGCTGGGCCTGATGAGCGTCCTGCAGGGCATCGAGCACCTCGTCGAGATCGCCGTCCACGATCGCCTCGAGCCGGTAGAGCGTGAGGTTGATGCGATGATCGGTGAGACGGCCCTGCGGGAAATTGTAGGTCCGGATGCGCTCGGAGCGATCGCCGCTGCCGACCAGCGCGCGGCGCTGCTCGGCAGTCTGCTGTTGCTGGCTGTCGCGCGCCTGGGCGAGCAGGCGCGCTTTCAGCAGCGAGAGCGCCTTGGCGCGGTTCTTGTGCTGGGAGCGTTCGTCCTGGCACTCGACCACGATGCCGCTCGGCAGGTGGGTGATGCGCACCGCCGAATCGGTCTTGTTGATGTGCTGTCCGCCGGCGCCCGAAGCGCGGTAGGTGTCGATGCGCAACTCCGCCGGGTTGACGTCGAGGTCGGCGACCTCCTCGACCTCGGGCAGCACGGCCACGGTGCAGGCCGAGGTGTGGATGCGGCCCTGGGATTCGGTGGCGGGGACGCGCTGCACGCGATGGGCGCCGGATTCGAACTTGAGGCGCGAATAGACGCCCTCGCCGATGAGGCGGGCGATGATTTCCTTGAAGCCGCCGTGTTCACCCTCGTTCTGGCTGATGATCTCCGCCTGCCAGCCGCGGCGCTCGGCGTAGCGGCTGTACATGCGGAACAGGTCGCCGGCGAAAATCGCCGCCTCGTCGCCGCCGGTGCCGGCGCGGATTTCCAGAAACACGTTGCTGGCATCGAAGGGATCGGGTGGCAGCAGCAGGCGCTGGAGTTGGTGTTTGAGGTGGGTGAGTTCCCGCTGCGCCGCATCCGACTCCTCGCCGGCCAGCGCCCGCAGTTCGGGATCGCTGTCCTGGCGCAGTGCGTCGGCCTCGGCCAACCGCGCTTCGGCCGCCTCGCAGGCATGGAAGGTCGCGACCAGATCCTCCAGATGCGCGTACTCGCGGCCGAGGGCGCGCATGCGTGTCGCGTCGCCGAGCACCGACGGCTCGCTGAGCAGGGCCGAGACCTCGCGATGGCGGTCGCGCAGCCGTTCCAGTTCGGTGGCCAGACCCGGGGTGATGTTCATGGCGTCGGTTCGTCCGGATCGAGCAGACGCCGGGCATCGTCGATGAGGTCCTGTCGGGATTGGTGGATGGCCTCGCGCAGGCGCCGGGTGGGCGTGTGCAGCAGCCGGTTGGTGAGGACGCGCGACAGATCCTCCA
>PKCW01000234.1 GCA_002862965.1 Pseudomonadota bacterium | reverse complement strand
GGCGGGCGCGATCGGGTCGGACGGTTGCAACTGAGCGGCGGGCTTTTCACGAGCACTGGGGTGGCTCGAAGAGGTTCTGGCACGCACTGAAGGCGGCGCAAAAACGAGCTCCGGGATGACGACTTCCCACCGGGCGCACCGGAGAAGATGCCGGTACGCTTCATCGCTGTCCGCTTCCCGACGGACCAGGACGGCGGCCACCCGGGCGCGATGGCATTCCATCCCCGCAGGTGGCTCGTAAGCCCGTGCCAACCGTCCCACGGGACGGCCCTGCTCATCGCGTAACAGCCGTTGCTCCGACTGCATGTCCAGAGACAAGGGATCGCCGGGCTGCAGGGCGGCGATGGCCGCGTGTATGGCGTCGCCGGCCGACCGCCGGCCGGCATGGCCCAGATCGACATCCTCAAGGCTCAGTTGATCATGGCACCACGCCAGCTCAGGCGCCGGTGGGGGCAGGACCGCCGGTTCACGCCACTGCACGGCGCCTGTTTGCGGCAGATCATCGAGGAACCGATGCTTGCCATCCATGCGCGCGAGGGTGAGGGTCTGACGCGCCCGGGTCATGGCGACGTAGTACAGCCGCCGGGCCGCATCGCCATCCTCATGCGCGCCCGTTTTGTCCCAGCCGCCATCCAGCACCGCGACGTGATCGAATTCGAGCCCCTTGGCGCGGTGCGCAGTCGTGAGCAGCAAACCACTCTGGCGGCGCCGGACTTGCCGACCCCACTCCGCGAGCCAGTCCATGAGGTGTTGAACGGGCAGTGCGGCCTCCGCGGTTTCCAGGCCGTGCGCCTGCACCGCCTCGGCGAGGAGGGACCACCACGGGTTGGGCGATTGGTCCGCGATCCAGCCCAGGGTGGTCGCGGTATCGATTTCCTTGCGATCGTCGCCCCGCAGCCAGTCCAGCAGGGCTTGGGTTTCGCGCAAGCGCCAAAAGGGAAGCGCATCTTCATTGGCCATCTGCACCGGGATGCCGGCGAGCTCGCAGTAACAGCGCGCGGGCTGCAGAGACCGCCATTCGCGGGCGATCACCGCGCAGCGCGCCCAGTTCCAGTCCGGGGCGAGCGTCGCCAGGCGCTGCAGTTCCGTCATGATCGCCATCGCCTGCAGATGCGGATCGCTCCCGACCGGCAGCACCTGTACCCGGCCTTGCCCGACCGCATCCAGAGCCTGCCAGTCGCTGCCGGGCGGCGCCCGCCGCCGGGCGCGATCGACGCGGATGGGGTGATCCGCTTTCAGGCGTTCGGCGGCCGGCTGGATGAGCGCATTCGCCGCGTCGATGATGTGCGCCGTGGAACGGTAGTTGTCCAGCAGGTAGACCGGTCGGGCGGCGTAATCGGCCTCGAAGCGGCGGATGAAGGTCACCGAGGCGCCCTTGAAGGCATAGATGTTCTGGTCGTCGTCGCCAACGGCGAAGAGGCTGAGCTTGCGCTCCTCGTCCTGCAGGCTGCGGCCCACGATCGCAGCGATGAGTTCGTATTCATCGGGCCCGATGTCCTGATATTCATCGACCAGGATCCACTGGAACCCCGCCAGCAGGCGATCGCGCTGCTCGTCGGCCTCCTCGGGCGGCAGTCCGTCACCCTTGAGCAGCGCCAGTGCGTCGCGCAACACCTGTTTGAAGTAGTCCTCCCCCCGGTCACGCATTCGATCGTGCAGGCGGGCGCCCACCAGGCGCATGGCGAAGGCATGACAGGTCAGCACCGTGACGCCATGCGCGTCGTCTCCGACCAGATCGCGCAGGCGCTGGCGGATCTGGACCGCGGCGTGGTGGTTGTACGCCAGGGCCAGGATGCCGCGCGGGTGCTCCCGCCGCACCCGCAGCAGATACGCGATGCGGTGCACCAGAATGCGGGTCTTGCCCGATCCCGGCCCTGCCAGCACCAGCACATGGGTCCCGTCACGATCGTCGGCGACGATGCGCTGCTGTTCGGGATTGTTGAGCGCCGTCACGACGGCTTGCCACGACGCCGGTGTGGTCTGGCGCGCCAGTTCCTGTTCCCGCCCGGGCAGCCAGCGTTGCAGGAAACCCGCTTCCGGCAGCCGGAAATAATCCAGTGCCAGTTGCAGTGCCTCCGCCAAGGCGATGAGGGCGCGCCGCGCATACTCGGCCATGACGTGGATCTGGAGCCGCTGGGCATCGTAGTGCAGTTTCAGCGGCTTGAAGTCGGTCTGGGTGAAACCGCGGCGCTCGGGGATGAGCTTGAGCGTCATGGCCGGACGGAAGATCGCCAGACCCTTGCCGAGCCGCAGGATCTCCTGCTCATGCAGCCACAACAGGGCCCGATCGAGCAGTTGGGACAGATCGCGTGATTCGGCCTTGAGCACCAGATCCGACTCCACGGCCGCCAGCAGCTTGCCCATCGTGCTTTCGGCGAGCAGATCGGTGCCGCGGGCGCCGGCGGGCAGCGCGGCGAGCCAGTGTTCCAGCAGACGTTCCGCCGCGGCGCGGCGCCGCTCGGCAGTGGTCTTCAGCGCAGGCCAGGCCCGTTGCAAGGTCACCGCGACCGCTTCCCGGTCGATGCGACGCAGGCGCAGACTGCCGCGGGCGCTGTTCTCGTCCCGACCGTCCCCGGCCAGACCCAGCAGAATGGCCATCAGCCGTTCGGGCAGCGCGTCCGCATGGCCGGCATCCTTCAGCGTCTGCGTGAGATGCCGCAGGTTCAGGGCTGTGGATGCGTCCTTGGCCAGATCCGGCGCCGCGGACTGCAGTGCAT
>PKCW01000019.1 GCA_002862965.1 Pseudomonadota bacterium | reverse complement strand
TGCAGCGCTGGCGCCAGCCTGGCGCAATCGCCTGCAAAGCCGTCTGCGCCTGCTGTCGCATCCGGTCCGCTAAAACCGCCGCGGCTCCGGGCAGCCCGGTGGCGACGATCGCCGCGGCCGACCTCAGCGGTTGCGGATGTGGATGGCGCGCTTGTCGACGGCGAGGGCGGCTTCGTGCACCGCTTCGGCGAGGGTGGGATGCGCATGGACGGTGAGTGCCAGATCCTCGCTGCTGGCGCCGAAGCTCATGGCGACCACGGCCTCGGCGATGAGCTCGGAAGCGCCCGGACCCAGGATGTGCACCCCCAGGATGCGGTCGGTGCCGGCATCGGCGATGATCTTGACCATGCCTTCGCTCGTTCCCACGGCGAGCGCGCGTCCGCTGGCCGCGAAGGGAAAACTGCCGACCCGGTAATCCGTACCGGCGGCCTTGACGGCAGCTTCGGTGCGACCGACCCAGGCCATTTCGGGGTGGGTGTAGAGCACGGAGGGGATGAGATCGTAGTCGACATGGCCCGCTTTGCCTGCGATGCGCTCGGCCACTGCCACGCCTTCCTCCGAGCCCTTGTGCGCCAGCATCGGGCCGCGCACGACATCCCCGATGGCATAGACGTTGGGCAGATTGGTGCGGCAGTGCTCGTCGATGTCGACATAGCCCTTTTCGTCGAGTTGCAGGCGCGCGCCGGACGCAGCCAGCCCGTCGGTATTGGGGCGGCGACCGACGGCGACCACCAGGCGATCGACCTTCAGTTCCTGCACCTCGCCATCGGCATCCTGATAGGCGATCTGGACCTGCCGGCGGGCGGTTTTCACCCCCGTCACCCGGCAACCGAGCCGGATGTCCAATCCCTGGCTGGTGAAGATCTTCAGGGCCTGCGTCGCCAGCTCCGCATCGGCCATGGACAGGAATTCCTTCTGCGCTTCCAGCAGCACGACCTCGGCGCCGAGGCGTCGCCAGACGCTGCCCAGTTCCAGGCCGATCACGCCGGCGCCGATGATGCCGAGCCGCTTGGGCACCTCGCCGAAGGCCAGGGCCCCGCTGGAATCAACCACCAGATCGCCGTCCAGCGGCGCGGCGCCCAGCGTCACGGGGCGCGAGCCGGGAGCGAGGATGATGTGCTGGGCACTGATCACTTCCTGCTCGGCGGCGCCCCGCGGGGTGAAGCCGACCCGGCCGGATTCCAGCAACTGGCCTTTGCCGGTGAGCGCCGTGATGCGGTTGGTCTTGAACAGTCCGGCGATGCCCTGGGTCAGGGAGGAGACGACCTTGGCCTTGCGCGCCTGCATCGCGGCGAGGTCGAGCTTGACGCCGGTGGTCACGATGCCGTGCTCGCCCAGGCCGGACTTGATCTCGTGGTAGCGTTCGGATGACTCAAGCAGCGCCTTGGACGGGATGCAGCCGACGTTGAGACAGGTGCCGCCCAAGGAGGGCTTGCCCGCGGCGTCGATCCAATCGTCGATACAGGCCGTCTTGAGTCCCAGTTGCGCGCAGCGGATCGCGGCCACATAGCCCGCCGGCCCTGCACCGATCACCACCACATCGAATGACTTTGCCATCTTGAGTCCCTGTTCGTTGGATATCGCGCGAGCGTCGCCGCGGCGTTCAGACCTGCAGCAGGAGTCGCGCGGGATCTTCCAGCAGATCCTTGACCGCCACCAGGAACTGCACCGCTTCGCGACCGTCGATCAGGCGATGGTCGTAGGACAGCGCCAGATACATCATCGGGCGCACCACGATCTGGCCGTCGACCACCACCGGCCGCTCCTGGATCTTGTGCATCCCCAGGATGGCGCTCTGGGGCGGATTGAGGATCGGGGTCGACAGCAGGGAACCGAAGACGCCGCCGTTGGTGATGCTGAAGGTACCGCCGGTGAGATCATCGATGCTGAGCCCCCCGTCGCGCGCTTTCTCGCCGTATCCCTGCACCTGCTTCTCGAGTTCGGCAAAACCCAGTTGGTCGGCATCGCGCACGATGGGCACCACCAGACCGCGCGGCGAGGCGACGGCGATGCCGATGTCGAAATAGCCGTGATAGACGATGTCGGAGCCGTCGACCGAGGCGTTGACCACCGGGAAGCGCTTGAGCGCCTCGACGCAGGCCTTGATGAAGAAGGACATGAAGCCCAGACGGACGCCGTGGGCCTTCTCGAAGCTGTCGCGGTAGTGCCGGCGCAGTTCGTTCACCGCCGAGAGATCGACCTCGTTGAAGGTGGTGAGGATAGCCGCGGTCTGCTGCGCCTGCACCAGCCGTTCGGCCACGCGCGCGCGCAAGCGGGTCATGGCGACGCGCTGCTCGAGGCGGCCGCGATCACCCGGCTCGACGGCCGGCTCGCGGGCGCCGGCCGGAGGCGCGGACACGGCCGGAGCCGCAGCAGCAGGCACGGCTGATGACGCAGGCGCCGGCGTGCCCGGCTTGCCCTGCGCCATGAATGCGAGCACGTCCTCCTTGGTCAGCCGCCCGTCACGACCAGATGCCGGAATCGCCGCGGCATCGAGGTTGTTTTCGACGATCAGCCGTCGCACGGCCGGCGACAACGCCTGCCCGGCTTCGCTTTCCGGGGTCGCCGGAGCGGGCTTGGGCGCCTCGCTTGGCGCAGCGGGCACGGCCTGCTCGGTCGGGGCCGACGCAGCGGGTACGGCGGCCTTCTCCCCGCTCCCCTCGGTCAGGATCGCCACCACGTCGCCGGCCTTGACCACATCACCCTGCTTGACGAGGACCTCGGCCAGCACGCCCGGACCCGGGGCGGGCACTTCCAGAACGACCTTGTCGGTTTCCAGATC
>PKCW01000317.1 GCA_002862965.1 Pseudomonadota bacterium | reverse complement strand
GCTGATGGAAGAAAAGCCGTCCCGCATGTTCGAGGTGCTGCGCGAATGTGGCGCACTGCAGGTGCTACTGCCCGAGGTGGCGCGCCTGTGGGGCGTGCCCCAGCGTGCCGACTACCACCCCGAGGTAGACACCGGCGTGCACCTGATGATGGTGCTGGACATGGCCGCGCGGCTCTCGGCGCCGCTCACCGTGCGCTTTGCCTGCCTGGCGCACGACCTGGGCAAGGGCACCACGCCCGCCGATGTGCTGCCGCGCCACATCGACCACGAAACCCGCAGCGCAGAGCTGCTGAAAGACGTGGCCGAGCGCCTGCGCGTGCCCGTGGACTGCCGCGAAACCGCCGATGTGGTAGCGCGTGAACACGGCCACATCCACCGCAGCCAGGACCTGTCGGCCGCCGCCCTGGTGCGCCTGCTGGAGCGCTGCGACGCCATCCGCAAGCCCGAGCGGTTTGCCGAGATCCTGCTGGCCTGCGAATGCGATGCGCGCGGGCGGCTGGGGTTTGAAGAGTCTGCCTACCCGCAGCGCCCCCGCCTGCTGGCCGTGCTGGCCGCCGTCCAGTCGGTCGTCACGCGCGAGATTGCGGCGCAGGCCGCCGCCCGGGGCCAGAGCGGCCCGCAGGTGGGTGCGCTGATCCACCAGGCACGGGTCGAAGCCGTGGCACAGTGCCTGCAAACCCAGGCGCACGGCGCAACCACCTGACCCGGTGCGCTGCGTCGCAAAGATCGGTCTAAGGCAGCGCTGAATAAGTCCCCGCAGTGGCGCGCGCCCTGGTTTGGGATGGAATGCAAGGCGCAAACCACAGCGATAGCCGTAGCTATCGCGAGTATTTGCAACGCGGCAGACCGCCCAAAGCAGGGGTGCGCGGTGCGCGAGGGACTTGTTCAGCGTTGCCTTAAGCCCAAGTCTTCCAGCGCATCACCACTGTGATCCAGCATCTGCCCTGTGGGCACGGCTGCGCATAGAGGCTAAGCCGGGATACGGCCAGTTTTAGCTCATAAGCCTCAAAGTCATTAAAGACGTCTTGCTTATGCAGGCTGCTCCGATCACGCGGGATCGGCCCCCCTGCCGATCACTCGGGTGATCGGTTCTCCATACCGCGTAGGGCCGGGAGCGGCTCCGATCCATTGCGACTTCGAGCCCTTGCCGCGCTGGCACGTACGGCCTGGTCATACGTCATCGTGCCCTCAACCACCGCCGCGACGTCCGCCAGAAATCGCGGCTAGGGTTCGTGGCCCGCAATCCGCGTGTTTGCAAGCGCCTGAGCCATTGCATCGCGGCGCTCCTCCTTTGTGGTCATGGCAACACCTCAACCCCAACAGGATGCCAAGCCATCACCTCTCCACCGTGCAGCTTTGGATCGAACCGTTCAAGCAGTTTCTCCAGCGCATGCTCATCGATTCGGGATCGGGTCGAGACGCCGCGAACCTGCGGCCGCGAAGCGGGGTGCGGGACCTTCTGTTGACTTGCCTTCTTGGTCATGCCCATGATTTTCCTCCTGAAACGCTCCGCGACACCGAACAACCGGCTACGTCGACGCTTGATCGGCCGTGATGAGGTCCGGGAGCGAAATGCCGTGCTCAACTGCGTGGACGTTATTTCATGGGCCTGCAGGAGGTCTCAGGACAGATCCCAGGCATCGATGGTCAGTGGCTGGTCGGGCGGACAGGTTGCGATCTTGTCCGGGTGGAAGATCGCGTCGCCCTTCCAGTTCGCCGGCATGACGTAGTCGTCACCGATGATCGCGGGGCCTCGGTGCGCCGGTGGACCACCAGCCAGCAGCGGCAGCACATCGCCCGCTTTCGCGGTGTAGCGGTTCGGATAGCCGTTGAAGGCCAGCCAGGTGGCCTTGCCTTCTCTGACGAGTTGCTGAAGCCAATCAATGCCGCCTGGACCAACTTCCCAGTTGGCCAGCACGGCTTCCTTGCGATCGAGAGATCGGTCGCGCTCCTCGGGCGTCTGGGCCGCGACAACTATCCACCAGCCGATCATTGTGGGTTTCCTCGTTGCGAGTCCATGGCCCCAAAATGGCTGTTCCGGCCCGACTTGCCGAAACACCGTCTGTCCCCTCGGATGATCTCAGCATTGCAGCACACCACCAAGGAGAATTCCTCTTCACCATTCAAAAACCGTTACCACCGCCCCCTGGGTATGCCAGTTGGCTCGACTACGCCGTCGAAGCGTTCAGCACCCGGCAGGCCTGGCTCGAAAGCCTCTGGGAAACCTGGGTCGACGACACCGCCGTCGAACTGGACCGGGATGAAATCCGCGAGTCTGCACGCCTGGAACTGCGTGCCCTGCGCAAGGCGGCCGCGGCTGCCGACTCGTGAGTCCAGGCCGGCGCGTACGCCGCATTCATTTGTCTATCGTGCCTTTCGCGCGCCGGGCTTGGCGACCTTCGAGGCCGGCGCCTCTGGCACCGGTTCCGGTGGCGAGAGCCGCTCCAGCAGCGCACGCAGCGTCTGTGCTTCGGCTCGGCACTGCGTTGCCTCTTGCTGCGCCACCGCGAGCCGTTCCCGCGTCGCCTGAAGATCATCAACGAGGCTGCGATTGCGGGCCGTCAGTTCCCGCTGCGAATCCTCGGCCGCATCGGCCTTGACCCGCAGCCGCGTGACGGCGTCGGCCTGCGCCAACAGGCTCTCGCGATGGCGGCCTTCGGTCTGCGCCAATTGGCCGCGCAGCGCCTCGAGCTGCTTGTCGACCTTGATCCGGGCCTGACGCTCCTGGTCGATCTCCAGCAGCGCGCGCCGCTCTGCGGCATCCGCTCGACCGTTCGCGACGGCAACCGCCT
>PKCW01000102.1 GCA_002862965.1 Pseudomonadota bacterium | reverse complement strand
CGGGCCTAGGCCCTTCAGCCCGCGGCCCGCAAGGCCGCGATGCGTTCTTCCAGGGGCGGATGACTCATGAACAATCGCATCATGCCCCCACCGGAGCGGATGCCGAAGGCGCGGAGCTGGTCGGGCATCAAAGGCGGCTCATGGGCTTCGCGCAGCCGTTCCAGCGCGGCGATCATGGCGGCGCGATTGGTCAATGCAGCCCCGCCCGCGTCGGCGCGAAACTCTCGCCACCGCGAGAACGCCATCACGATCACGGTCGCGAGCAGCCCCAAGACGATCTCCGCCACGATGACGGTCGCGAAATAGCCGATCCCATAGCCCTGGCGCTGCTCCCCGCGGGAGAGGGCGTTGTCGACCACCATGCCGATCATGCGCGAGAGAAAGATCACGAAGGTGTTGAGCACGCCCTGCAGCAGCCCCAGGGTCACCATGTCGCCGTTGGCGACGTGCGCCACCTCGTGACCCAACACCGCCTCGGCCTCTTCCTGCCGCATGCGCTGCAACAGGCCGGTGCTCACTGCCACCAGGGCGTTGTTGCGCGACATGCCGGTCGCAAAGGCGTTGGGATCCGGACTGTCGAAAATCCCCACCTCCGGCATGCCGATACCGGATTCACGGGCCATGCGCGTGACCGTGTCGACCAGCCACCGCTCCAGGGCGCTCGTCGGCTGCTCGATCACCCGCACGCCCATGAAGCGCTTGGCCATCCACTTCGACATGGCCAGCGAGATGAACGACCCGCCCATGCCCATGACCGCGGCAAAGGCGAGCAGCACCATGGGGTCGCCCCCCCGCGCGGCCATGGCCTGATCCAGGCCCAGGATCCGCAGCACGATCGTGAGCAGCACGATCACCGCAATGTTGGTCAACCCGAACAGAAAGATGCGCTTGAACCAGGTCATCGAACTCACCGTTGTGCGTTGTAGTGATGGCACGCGCGACCGGCCGGCATGGCCGTCACGTCGATCCCGTCTCGAATCTGGAAAGCCGGGAATCCGCACCTAGGACCCCGCCCACGATGGCGTGGTTCCCGGCCGCAGCGGGGATTGTGCAACGGAGTCCCTCCCGCGTGCCAGCGGGTTTCGGGATCGTCGGGGACTGGATATTGGCTGGCTCCTGAGGCAGCATGGGCCAGTCCTCCGCGAACGTGACCCATGAATACCGAATCGCTCGACTTTGAAACTGCCGTCAGGGAACTCGAAACCCTCGTGGAGCAGCTCGAACGCGGCGAGCTGTCGCTCGAACAGTCGCTGGCCCACTTCGAGCGCGGCGTCCAGCTCACCCGCCGCTGTCAACAGGCGCTTCAGGACGCCGAGCAGCGGGTCCTGGTGCTGAGCCAGCCAACCCCGGAGGCGCCGCTGGTGCCGTTCGAGCCCGACAAGAACGCCGTGTGAACGCGGTGGATGCGCTTTGTCCGGTACTCGGCGAATGGCGACTGCGGGTGGACGCCGCACTGGCCGATCGGCTGCCGCCGGTTGGCGAACCGCCGGAGCGACTCCGCGCCGCGATGCGCTACGCGGTGCTCGGCGGCGGCAAGCGCGTACGCCCGGCGCTGTGCTACGCCACTGCATCCATGTTGCGGGTGCCCCTGGAATGGGTGGACGAGGCCGCCTGCGCCGTGGAGATCATCCACGCCTATTCGCTGGTCCATGACGACCTGCCGGCCATGGATGACGACGACCTGCGCCGGGGTCGTCCCACCACGCATCGCGCCTTCGACGAGGCAACGGCGATCCTGGCCGGTGACGCCCTGCAGTGCCTCGCCTTTGAGTTGCTCTCCCGGAACCGCCCGGCGGGGCCGACCGAAACGCAGCAACTGCGACAGATTCGTACCCTGAGCCGGGCGTGCGGCTTTCTCGGCATGGCCGGCGGGCAGGCGCTCGATCTGGCAGCGACGGCCGTCGCCATCGACGAGTCACGCCTGGAAACCATCCATCGGCTCAAGACCGGCGCACTGATCAGCGCGGCCGTCGGCCTGGCGGCGGACTTGGCCTTGCCGGCGGAAGACCCCGACTATCAACGGCTCGACCGCTTCTCCGCGGCCTTGGGTCTCGCTTTTCAGGTCCGCGACGACATCCTCGACATCACCACCGAAACGGCTGTCCTCGGCAAACGACAGGGCGCCGATGTGGCGCACCACAAGGCAACCTATCCGGCGCTGCTGGGTCTGTCCGGCGCTCAGCGCAAGGCGCAGGACCTGCATCGCCAGGCGCTGGCCGAACTCACCCCGTTCGGCGCCGCCGCGGCGCCGCTGCATGACCTCGCCGAGGAGTTGCTGACCCGGCATTGCTGACCCCCTTGAGGCAAGGGTGCGCTATCCTTGAAGGGCGAGGACCGGAACCGGATAATCCATGGTTTACCCCCGGACCCGATCGCCATGACGTCCAATCTTCCGCTGCTGACGCAAGTTGACTCGCCGCACGCTCTGCGGCGACTGCCCGAAGCAGCGCTCCCCGCGCTTGCGGCTGAATTGCGCGCCTATCTGATCCAGACGGTGGGAGAATCCGGCGGTCATTTCGCGGCCAACCTGGGAACCGTGGAGCTCACCATCGCGCTCCACTGTGCATTCGAAACGCCTCAGGACCGGCTGGTCTGGGATGTCGGCCATCAGACCTATCCCCACAAGATCCTGACCGGTCGCCGCGGCGCCCTGCCCACCATTCGCAAGCTGCACGGTCTCGCACCCTTTCCGCAGCGCGCCGAAAGCCCCTATGACAGCTTCGGTGTCGGCCATTCGAGCACCTCGATCAGCGCCGCCTTGGGGATGGCGACGGCCTTCCGGGCCCGCGGCGAGCACCGCCGCGTGGTTT
>PKCW01000031.1 GCA_002862965.1 Pseudomonadota bacterium | reverse complement strand
CGCTCGACCTGCCGCCCGAACTCGAACGCCAGGGCGGCCTCGCGCTGCTGCGCTACGGCAAGGACGTCCGGCTGGAGCGGCTGTCCCGCGCGTCCATCGATCCCGCGCGGCTGGAGCTGCCCGCCCCACCGATGCCCGCGCGCCTGCCGTGGCCGGTCATGCCGCAGTAAGCCGCGGTGCCTCGGCTGTGGCGAGCGCGGCCCATCGGTCGGGAGTGGCAAAGCGACCTCGCCCCTCCCTACACGGGATCGCGGTCGTACCGTCGACGTGGACGTCATCGAATCTTGGGGCCGGGGCCGTCGGACGGAAGCGGGCCGGAAGGTTGTACCGCGATCGCCTGCCGCCGGATTGTGGTGCGTCGAAGGCGCAGCCGCCGGCCGCCGCGCCCGACGGCAACCCCGGGCGCCGCCCGTCTCGCATCGATGCGCCCGCCCGCCCTGTCTCCTGCCACGTCAGGACTGATCGAAGACGCCTCGCGGCGCTGGACAAGCCATTCATCGCGAGCATTCTGGGCGGGTAGTGACAGCCTGACGTTTCCGATGCCCAGGCTGCCGGTGGCGGTGCCGGACGCCCTGTCCACGGGCATTCTGGAGGCCATCGAAATGGACCGTTACTGCGTCGAGAAGCAGGCAGCGGCCGAGGATTCAGCGTCCGGACGAGGAGGCGGAAATCGACCGTCTCCAATCGACGGCGGGGTACGCAGCGCGGCATCCACTCCGAAGGCCTTCAAGCGGTGGGTCACGGACACGGTGTTCGGGCTGACCTATCATGGGTCGCGGGTGAGGATGGCTTCCGAGGCCGCGCCGCCATAAAGCTGGCGCCGGTCCATGTTGGCAGGCCATCACCTGCCGAATGCGCAAGCCGCTGCGCGCCGCGGCGCGTTCCGTGTGGGACGCCCGGCGATTTCCGCCTTCCCCGCCGTGGGCGCGTCGGTCCGGGCATTCGCCAACACATGCACTTGGGAGCACGCCGATGAAGCTGGTCCTGCCGCCTGCGCCGCCCGTCACGATCCCGGTCCGTTCGGGCGGGTTGTTTCCGGTGCGGCAGATTTATTGCGTGGGGCGCAACTACGCCGAGCATGCCCGCGAGATGGGCGGCGATCCCGGGCGCGAGCCGCCGTTTTTCTTCATGAAACCGGCCTGGTCGGTCCTGCCGAGCGGAGCGGTGCTGGCCTATCCGCCCGCGACCGCGGACCTGCAGCCGGAGGTGGAACTGGTGGTGGCACTCGGCGCCGGTGGACGGGACATTCCCGAGGCGGAGGCGAATGCCTGCATCTTCGGCTACGCCGTGGGCCTCGACATGACCCGGCGCGACCTGCAGCAGGTGGCCAAGACGCAGGGTCGGCCCTGGGATCTCGCCAAGGGCTTCGCGGGTGCCGCGCCCATCGGCGCGCTGACGACCGTGCAGGACGGCGGCGTCCTCGCGACCGGCCGGATCGGGCTGCGGGTCAACGGCGCGCTGCGCCAATCGGGCGATCTGGATCAGATGATCTGGACGGTGCCGCAGATCATCGCCGCGCTCTCGAGGATGGTCGCGCTGGGTCCAGGCGATCTCGTCTTCACCGGCACGCCGGCCGGCGTGGCCCCCGTCGTGCCCGGGGATCGGCTGGAGGCGAGCATCGCCGGGCTCGAGCCGCTCGCGGTCCGCATCGCCTGACCGGTGTTCCCTGCGTCCTGCGGCGGGCCATCCGGCGGCGCTGCGGCCGCTCCGTCACTGCTGCCCGTACGGGAGGCGCCGCCCGCGCCGTGGCCGGCTGACCCCAAGACCGCGCGTCTGCGGTACCATAATCGGCCAATCGCCGGTGTGCCGGCGGTTTTCACGGGTCTCGTAACGGCAGCGCGGGATGGCGTCGACATGGTCTTGATGATCGACAACTACGATTGAGCTCCACCGGGTGCCACTGAGTTCCATAGTTCATGCATAATGCGTTGATTAGCAATGGTTGAGAGTCTGGTGAGTTCTGTCGCTTTCTAGACCAAGCCACTGCAAAAGTGTATAACCATGTGAGTAACGATTCCCCTGCAGGGCGTTATACACATGGCTCTCAATCTCCTCACCGTACGCAAGATCGAGACGGCGCAAGCCAAGCCCAAGGCCTACACGCTCAGGGATGGCGGAAGCCTGTTCCTGCGCATACAGCCCAATGGAAGCAAGCTCTGGTGGTATCGGTATCGCCTGGGCAACGCCGCGCAGGTCTACTCGATTGGTTCGTTTCCCAAGGTGAATCTGGAGGTTGCGCGACAGGAGCGAGATTGGGCGCGCAACCTGGTTCGTGAGGGGCGTGATCCTATCCTGGAGAAGCGGGTCAAGATCGCCAACCAAGTCGAGCAGAACGAGCACACTGTCGAAGAAGTTGCCCGCAGGTGGATGGCGAGCAATGCGCATTGGAGCGACTACTACGCCGGCCAGGTGAAGACCTATCTTGAGAAGGACGTGTTTCCCAAGCTCGGCAAGCTGCCGATCGGCGCGATCAAGGCATCTCACCTGCGGCCCATCATCCAAGGGGTGGTTGACCGCGGCGCTCCTACGGTGGCGATCTTGATCCGGCAGTGGAGTGGTCAGCTCTTCGCATACGCATCGGGAGAGGGGCTTAGCGAAAACGACCCGACTGCATTGCTGAAGCGAACAGTGAAGCGCCCGAGGGTTCGGCACAACCCGCCGCTGTCGTGGCAGGACATCCCGAAGTTCTTGAACAGCGTGGATGATGCGGGCTACCGGACTACCGTGATCGCGCTGCGGCTGATGGCGCTGACGTTTGTCCGCACGGCCGAGCTGCGCAAGGCGTACTGGTCTGAGTTCGATCTGGACAATGCCATCTGGACGGTTCCCGAAGGGC
>PKCW01000223.1 GCA_002862965.1 Pseudomonadota bacterium | reverse complement strand
CGTCGCGGAGCGCCCGCTCGACGGGCTCGAGCGTGCCGCGGAAGAGGTCGGCGCAAAGATCCTCGAAGCGAGCACGGGTGATGGAGGAGTAGAAGTCAACACCCTCATACAGAGAGTCGATCTCGATCTGGGCGTTGGCATTCCGCGACGGCAATCCGGTTCTGGCCTTTGCAGGCCTTGCGGTGCTGACGGTTGCGTTGGGGCTGGCGCTGTTGGCCATTGTGGACCGCTACCGGGTCGAGACGGAATCGTTGCGCGCGCTGGTCCTGATGGCCGACGACCCGGCGGCCTGTTTCATCACCGACCCGGCAGGGCGGGTCATCCAGCGCAACCAGTCGGCCGAGGACAGGTTCGGCGAGGACGTCCGCGCCCTGCATGACGCGCTTGGCCAGCATGTGCTGAACCCGGGCGAGCTGATGCTGCGGCTGCAAAGCCAGGCCGACCTCTGGGGGGCCGCGCGTGAGGATATCGCCGGGCATGGCGCGATCCTGCGGGTGACGGTGCACCGGGCCAGCGACACCAAGTGCTTCTGGCGGGTCGACGACTTTGCGATGCCCGAGGACCTTGCCGCACTGGCCGAGCGTGCCGAACGGCCGGTGGAGGCAACGGGGGCGGATCTTGAGGACGTGCCGGTCGCGATCATGACCTTCGGACCGGACGGGGTGATGCGGGTGGCCAACCACACCGCGCGCGAGTTGATGTGGCAAGGCGAGATCCGGGCGGCGATGTTCCACGATCTCTTCGAGGGGCTGGGTCGTCCGGTCTCGGAATGGCTGGCGGATGTCGTCGCCGGACGGCATCCCGGCGGGTCCGAGGTGCTGCGGGTGCGGGGCAACGAAGAGCGGTTCCTGCAGATCACCCTGCGCCGCTATGTCGAAAACGGACGGCCGGGGGCCTTGGCGATCCTGAACGACGCGACGCGGCTGAAGACGATGGAGGCGCAGTTCGCCCAAAGCCAGAAGATGCAGGCGATCGGCCAGCTGGCCGGAGGAATCGCCCATGATTTCAACAATTTGCTGACCGCGATTTCGGGCCACTGCGACCTGCTGTTGCTGCGCCACGGCCGCGAGGACAGCGACTTTGCCGACCTGGAGCAGATTCGGCAGAACGCGAACCGGGCGGCCTCGCTGGTCGGTCAGCTTCTGGCGTTCTCGCGCAAGCAGACGCTGAACCCCGAAGTGATTGATCTGGAGGACATTCTTGCCGACCTCACGCACCTTCTGAACCGGCTGATGGTCGACAAGGTGGAACTGTCGCTGGGCCATCTGGGGCGCGAGAGTGGCAAGGAGCTGGGGAAGGTCCGGGCGGACAAGCGGCAGATCGAGCAGGTGCTGATCAACCTGGTGGTCAACGCCCGCGATGCGATGCCCGATGGCGGCGACATCCGCATCGAGACCGAGCCTGTCACCTTGGCCGACGACCTGAAGCGCGACCGGGCGACGGTGCCGGCGGGGGATTATACGGTGATCCGGGTCGTCGACCACGGGGTCGGCATCCCGGACCATCAGCTGCGCCAGATTTTCGAGCCATTCTTCACCACGAAGCGGATCGGTGAGGGCACAGGCCTCGGGCTTTCAATGGCTTACGGGATCGTCAAGCAGTCGGGCGGGTATATCTTCGTGGATTCGATCGTGGGGGAAGGAACGGTCTTTTCGCTCTACTTTCCGGTTTTCGAGGGCGAGGAGCAGGCGCCGGTTGTCGAAGTGAAACGGGTTGCGGCGAAACAGGGCGAGGGTGTGGTGCTTCTGGTCGAGGACGAGGCTTCGGTCCGGGCCTTCGCAAGCCGGGCGCTTGCCTTGCGCGGCTATACGGTGCTGGAGGCGGCCAGTGCCGAGGAGGCGCTGGCCCGGCTGGAGGACCGCACGCTGCATGTCGACCTCTTCGTGACCGATGTGGTGATGCCGGGACTCGACGGTCGAGCTCTGGCGGACCGGGTGCGGGAATCGCATCCAGGGCTGCCGGTGCTCTTCATCAGCAGCTAGACGGGCGATGTCGTCGTGCGCCATGGGGTCGACACCGAGCGGGAAGCGCTGCTGCGGAAGCCGTTTTCGCGCGTCGCGCTTGCGGCTTCGGTCGAGGCGCTCCTGCGGGTTGCACATGGCGGTGAACCCCGGGACCCCAGCGAAGCCTGAACGGCGACGTGAGGTCCGTGCGGGAGGCCGATGGGACAAATGCGGTAGGTATATATCGGCCGTTCGCCGCCGGTCAGTGTGGTGGCGTGGCGGGCGACGGTCGATTCGGCGAAGAAAGGGACGGCGGAGTCGGGCTGGTCCTCCGAGGCTTCAACGCGACCGCCGAATGCATGGGTGGCCAGGCGTGGTCACTCGGGGCGGGACGAATGCTCTCTTGAATCCACTGCGACAGGCGCTCGTGGTCGGCGAATCGGCGCAGCATTTGCCCGAGGAGTGCGCTCATCATTCGCACGTCACCGAGGGCCGTGTGCGCTGCCACCACCGGAATCTGGTACTGGCTGGCCATTTTTCCCAGCCCGTGTCCGTGTGAGGGCCGCCGAAATTCCGGGTGGAGACGGCGAGCGAGCGCCAACGTACAGAGGCGCGGCAGTCCCCAGCTGCCGCCGTGGCGATCCATTGCGGCCGACAGGAAGCGATGTTCGAAGCTGGCATTGTGCGCCACCATCGTGGCGCCTTCGCTCAGGTCTGCGAGCATTGGAAGCACGGCATCGATGGTGGGCGCTCCGTCGAGCATGGGCCGGGTGATGCCGTGGATGCGGGAGGCGCCGACGACCGAGCCGCCGTGATCGACCAGGGTGTGGAAGATCCTGCAGGGCTCTCCCGGTGCATGCCGAACCGCCGCAAGCTCGACGATACGGTCGGTCCC
>PKCW01000150.1 GCA_002862965.1 Pseudomonadota bacterium | reverse complement strand
TTGTCGTGGCACTGCTGCTCGGGTTCGGATGGTGGAGCGCACCCAAGAGCCTGACCATCCACGTACCGCCCGACCTGCGCTCAGGCAGCACCCGCAAGTGGTGGGATGTGCCGCCGGAGAGCGTCTACGCCTTCACCTTCTACATCTGGCAGCAGGCCCAACGCTGGCCGACCAACGGCGAGCAGGACTACCCGCGCAACCTGCATGGGCTGTCGGCCTACTTCACACCGAGCTGCCGGGCCTTCCTGCAACAGGACTACGAGTTCCGGCGCAGCAACGGCGAGTTGCGCCAGCGCGTGCGCGGCATCTATGAGATTCCCGGCCGCGGCTACGGCGACGATCCCGCCGCGCGCGTGCGCGCCGTGTCGGCGAACGACTGGATCGTCACGCTGGACGTGAGCGCCGACGAGTATCTGGGCGCAGAGCAGGTCAAGCGCGCGCTCGTGCGCTACGCGCTGAAGGTCGTGCGCATGGACATCGATCCCGAGCGCAATCCCTTCGGCCTGGTGCTGGACTGCTATGCGCGTGCGCCCGAGCGCATCGAAACTCCGCCGCCCCCGGCGTCAGCCGGCAAGCCCGCCAGCCCCGGCGCCAATCTGCAGGGAGACACCCCATGAAGCGCTGCTTCCTTCCGGCCCTGGCCGGTGTTCTGTTTTGCCTGGGTTTCGTGCCCGCGGGCCATGCCGTTGAAATCCTGCGCTGGGAGCGCCTGCCGCTGGCCGTGCCGCTGGTGGTCGGCCAGGAGCGCGTGGTATTCATCGAGCGCAACGTGCGCATCGGCGTGCCGGCCGGCGTCGGCGAGCAGTTGCGCGTGCAGAGCACGGGCGGAGCGATCTACCTGCGCGCCAGCGCGCCCGTCCCGCCCACGCGGCTGCAACTACAGGACGTGGAATCCGGCGCGCTGATCCTGCTGGACATCGCCGCCGAGCCGGCCAAGGCGGGCCAGCCTGCGCTCGAACCCGTGCGCATCGTCGATGGCGATGTGCCGGCCACCCGCTACGGCGAGCCGGCCAGCCCCTCGGCCACCGCGGACGACGATGCGCAGCGCCCGACACCAGCCGCCCGCCGCGCAACGCCGGTGGCCGTGGTGCTGACGCGCTACGCGGCGCAGAACCTGTACGCGCCGCTGCGCACCGTGGAGCCCATGGCCGGCATCGGCCGCGTCAACCTGCGTCGCAACCTCGCGCTGGACACCTTGCTGCCCACGCTGCCGGTGCGCGCGCAGGCGCTGGCCGTATGGCGGCTCGAAGACCAGTGGGTGACGGCCGTGAAGCTCACCAACACCTCCGGACGCTGGCTCGACCTCGATCCGCGTGCGCTGCAGGGCGACTTCCTCGCCGCGACCTTCCAGCACCCGACCCTGGGGCCGGCCGGCCGCGCGGCCGACACCACCGTGGTCTATCTCGTCACCCGTGGCCACGGCCTGGCCGAGTCGCTGCTGCCCAAGGTGGCGCCGATCGACGCGACGGTAAACCTGCCGCCGGCGGCGGCCGGCCAGGCCGAAGGAGGAGGAGCGCGCGATGAAAAGTAACCCCCTCCTGAAGTGGCTGCTGATCCCGATGGCGCTGGTGCTGGTGTTCGTCGGCATCAAGCTCTTCTCGGGCGAGCGCAGCGCCAGGCCGGCACCTCCCGGCAGCGCCAACCCGCTCACGCCCGAAGAGATGAAGGCGCTCGGCATCGAAGGCGACACGCCACGCGATACCGTCGCCACGCTGGTGGCCCAGGTCAAGCAGTTGCGCAACGAGCTGCAGACGGCACTCAACGACAACAAGAACCAGAAGACCGAGAACGAGCGCATGCGCGCGCGGGAAAGCGCGATCGACCAGCGCATCCAGTCCGCGCTCGACGGCGAGCGCGGCCGCCTGCAGCAGGACCGCGAGCAGTTGGCCGGCGACCGCCAGCAGACCCAGGGCCTGCTGCAAGACCTGCAGCGGCGCCTGGACGGCCTCTCCGGCAAGAGCGGCCAGGCCGACCTGCCGGTGGGCCTCGGGCTGGAGGAAGGCGACGGCAAGGGCTTCGGTGGCAACCAGGGCGGCAGTGCGCGCAACACCAACGGCACGCGCTGGGTGGAGCCGGACGATGCGAAACCCTCGGCGAAAAACGGCAGCAGCGGCGGCTTGAACTTCCCGACCAGCTTCGGGCCGGCGCAGAAGACGCTTTCCGACACGGCCGACGGCGTGGCAAGCACCGTCGCGGATGCAGGCAGCCGCGCCGTGGGCGCATCGTCCAAGCCGGTCTACACGGTACCGTCGAACTCGACGCTGATGGGCTCGATCGCGATGACCGCGCTGATCGGCCGTGTGCCGATCGACGGCACGGTCAACGACCCGTATCCCTTCAAGGTGCTGATCGGCCCCGACAACCTCACCGCCAATGGCATCGACATCCCCGACGTGGCCGGCGCGGTGGTCAGCGGCACGGCCTCGGGCGACTGGACGCTTTCCTGCGTGCGCGGCCAGATCCGCTCGGTCCTTGCGAAGGACGACAGCGGCACCGTAGTCGGGCACATGGCGACGATCCGGCCCTGGTTCGAATCGATCCCCAACGACATCGCTGCCCTCGCGCCCACCTCTGTGGAGATCGGCCTGTCGATCGTGCACCCAGGCCACCGGGGACAGAAATTGCAGACCGCAATCGGCCTCGCTTGCCTCATGAACGAGCAACAGGCCAACCCGCGCCTCGCGAACATTTTCGCCAAGTGCGAGTCATACCCAAATCGCTCACATAGAATTTCTGGAAGCTCGAATGTAATTGAAAAGTGACGAAACAGAAGGTACACCCCCATTCAAGCATATGGCTATGTTTTGCCCAAAATACACTTTTGGTCCCGACAGGTGTCTGG
>PKCW01000321.1 GCA_002862965.1 Pseudomonadota bacterium | reverse complement strand
GACGCGGGTCGTCGTCGTAGCCCTCGACCTGCACCACCATGCGGCCCGCGAAGCGGTGAACCTGGACCGCATTGTCGCTGAACAGCATCAGACGCGCGACCGTTCCGCCCACTTGGCAGGTCTCGATGTTCGCGCGCGCGATGACGACGGCGAGGTCCGCGCCCTGCGCCGCCCGGTCGAAGCCCTCGGCGTTCGTGATCCTGATTTCCGTGACGAATCTCCTGTGTAGTCTCCGGCGCACAGCCACGCGGCGGCGAACCGTGGTCCGTGCGCGGAAGGCGTGGACCATCGAAGCGGCAGCGCCATCGCCACCACGTTCAGGATCCCCCGCCCCCGTGCCGATGCAAGCCCGACGCCGGTGATCCGCAGCCCTCGGGCGTCGTGGCGCCTGCTCGATAAAATGAGGGTCGGCGCAACGCTCAGCCCGCTGCCGCGCGGTGTGCCCAATCCCAATACACAGAGATCGAAAATCATGGCAACTGCGAAGAAAATCACCGCGCCAGCGCCTGCGAAGAAGGCCGCCAAGGCCCCTGCCACCGCCGGCATCCGTCCGGTCAAGGACACCTTCACCAAGAGCGCGCTGATCAATCACCTGGCCGAGCAATCGAGCGTCGAGCCCAAGGCCGTGAAGGCCGTCCTGGCCGCCCTGGAAGCCACCGTGCTCGGCTCGGTCAACAAGAAGGGCGCGGGCGGGTTCACGCTTCCCGGCCTGCTCAAGATCGACGTACAAAAGGTGCCTGCCAAGCCCAAACGCAAGGGCATCAACCCGTTCACCAAGGAAGAACAGGTTTTCGCGGCCAAGCCAGCCACCGTGCGCATCAAGACCCGCGCGCTCAAGAAGCTCAAGGACGCCGCGCTCTGATGCGATGCGACAGTAGCGGCCCGGTCAGCCGGGCTGCCCTGTCGGCATGACCCGTTCCGACCTGCACCGCCCTACCATGCGCTGCAGCCGTTGCCGCACCATAGAAAGGTGCTCGGGAAATCGCGTGACGTTGGGGTCGCTGGTTTCCCGGCCCCACCAGATGCCGGCGTAGTCCGAGACCGCGCCGTTGTAGCCGCAGTCCGGGCCGTCCTCCTCGAACTCCGCGCACAGGCGCCGCAGCGCTTCGCGGAAAGTCAGCCGACGCACGGCGACCAGCACTGCGGGGTTCCACACGACCCAGACGTTGCCCCAGAAATCGCGGACCGCGTCGTTGCCCGAGCACTCGAAGAACCTGTCGTAGGCCTCGCCCACGTCGAAGCGCCCCTCCGGCACCTTGATCCCCTCGGTCCAGCGCGCCGAGGGCGCAACCCAGGCCTCCAGCACACAGCCTCCCGCTCCGTACTCGCCGTACTCGCCGTACTCGTAGGCCACGGACAGCGATTCGCTCAGGCAGATCCCGGTGCCGGTGTAGCTGCATGATGCCGAGCGCCGAAAACCCTCCCGCAAGATGCGCCGCCCGCTCGCGCTGCGCGTGCCATGGAAGAGCGGCCCCAGGCGGCCATCGGTATTGGTGTCCATGCCCGGAGCTTCCCAGCGGAGCCCCCCGGTGCAAGGTCGCCGCCCACCGCGTCAATCATCGAAAAGCCTGAGCTGGGCAGCCACTTTCGGTTGCGGCGCCTGACGCACCACCGGCCTGCGCTCGGGCCGCGCATCGCTCTTGTGCGCCCGAGCGGGATGGGGCACGGCGGGGGAAACGGTATCGGTGCGCTGCGGCTCGGGCTCGCGCGCCTGCCGCGCCTCGATGCGCCGCCGCCAGCCGCCCAGCACATGGGCTGGCGTGTACCAGCGGCTCCAGACCTCGTTGCTCAACGAATTGCCGTGCAGCACGATGGCCGGAATATGCAGCAGCGAAGCCTGGAGATAGGTCATGTGGACACAGCACAGGTCGATGTCGATGCAGGTTGCATGCATCGCGCCCTGGTAGTTCAGCCCCGCCTGCTGCAGAGCATCGGCCATCGCGATCACCATGCCGCCCGCACCGGAGGCTGGCTCCAACACGTCGAGGAAGCCCTTCGCCCTGACCTCAGCCCCGTCGCCGACCAGCATGCGCGCCATCATCTGGGACACATGGTAGGGCGTGAAGAACTGCCCCGCCCGGTCATTGCCCAGTTCGAGCTGCATGTAGACTACTCCGAGCACGTCGCCCAGTCCGCCCGCGGCATAGCGCTGTTCCATCGCGAAGGTCAGGTGTCCCAGCATGCGTGGGAAGCTCTCGAATACGTCGCGCGGATACCTCTTCGCGATCTGCAGGTAGCGCGCCTCGCGTGCGTCGAACTGGCGCCGGTCCACCGCGTTGCTGAACGACAGGCAGGACAGCTCGACGAAATCCGAGAACACTCGTGCGGGTTCCAGCGGTGAGCGGTCTTTCGGATCAGTTGCAGCAGTTCCTTGGTGTGGTCGGTACCGTCCAGGTCCATCGCCATCCTTTCGCACCCGCCCATGCGAGTCGTCCAGAACAGCATCCCGCCCGGCAGGGCCGGATCAACGGCACCGCCCGGCCGCCAGGCAGCAGCCGATGCGAGCCCCCAGCCTTCGGCCGCCAGCCAGGCAGGTGGCATAGCGCGATGGAAGCGCACCCGTGCCCAGTAGCGCCGTGCGCGGGCGCGCGCGGCCTTGCGGTGGTTGCGGCTGCCGCTCGGCATGGCCCGCCGGGCAAGTTCATCGTCTTTCAGCCAGTCTCCGTTCGGAAACACCTTACGGAGCCGTGCTCACCCTGCAAGGGCACATCTGCCAGCGTTGCTGCGGCGTCGTCCGGCCTACTCCACAAATGAAGGATTCAACAGATCGATCCCTGCCCCCTTGCACTTGATCCACGGGCCGCCGGGATGCTCCTGGCCATCCCAGGCCGCGAGCGCCGCAAGGGCATCGGCAGCATGCTCGTAGCAATACCGGCGCTCATATCCTTCAAAGTTCAGT
>PKCW01000104.1 GCA_002862965.1 Pseudomonadota bacterium | reverse complement strand
GAAGGCGCGGGCGGCGGCTTCCGCCCACTCCCGGCTGCCGGCCAGCCGGCCGAGATTGCGCAGCGCGGCGGGGATGTCGGCAAGCCTGTCCGGATCGGTGCGATAGACCGGCAGGCCCAGTTGCTCGAGCTGATGCAGTTGCTCGGGCCGGTTGCCGCTGCGCCAGCCGACCACCAGATCGGGCTGGAGGGCCAGCACCGCCTCGACGTTCACATCGGTGTAGCTGCCCACCGTCCGAAGCCGGCGTGCGGCCGGTGGATGATCGCTGTAGTCCACGCCGGCGATCAGGCGGTCACCCGCGCCGGCCGCGAACAACAGTTCGGTGATGTGCGGCGCCAGGCTCACGATGCGCTTTGCCGGACCGGCGAGCGTGATCCGCTGGCCGCTGTCGTCGACGGCTTCCAGGGCGGCAGCCCACGCGTGGCGCGCCCCGAGCGCGCAGAGCATCACGCACGCGAGCATCGCGATCTGCCGCCGCCGGCGGCTTGCGCCATTCCCTGCGTCTGCCCGATCCGGCGCGCGCGGGGCGCAAGACGCGGAGGGCGCCGAATTGCCCGGTGTGGCCGCGTGCTTTAGGATGAAAGCCCCACTATCTCCAAGGCCGAGCGCTTCCAGGCGACGGACGGCCCCAGACATGGACCTGTTGCTACTCCCGTTTCTCATCCTGCTCAATGCCCTGTTTGCCTTGTCCGAAATGGCAGTCGTTCCCTCACGGCACGCGCGCCTGAAGCATCTGTCGGAGCGCAAGCACCCGGGTGCCGGGGCGGCGCTCCAGTTGCACGAGTCGCCGTCCAACTTCCTGTCGACCATTCAGGTGGGCATCACCACCGTGGGTATTCTCAGCGGCGCCGTCGGCGAACGCACCCTGGCCGATCCCCTGGCCGTCTGGTTGAACGGTGTTCCGGCGCTGGCCCCGCACGCCCATGTGCTGGCGCTCGGCAGCGTGGTGGTGTTCCTGACCTTCGTATCGGTGGTCGTCGGCGAACTCGTGCCCAAGCGATTGGCGCTGTTGGCGCCGGAAAGCGTGGCTTCCCGCATTGCCTTGCCCATGCAGACCCTGTCGCGCATCGCCCGGCCGCTCGTGATCGTGCTGGCCACGGCCAGCGACGCCCTGCTGTGGCTGTTGGGGAGTCGCAAAACGGGCGCTCCCTCGGTCAGCGAGGAGGAAATCCGCATGCTCATCCGCCAGGGTGCGGAGGCGGGCATCTTCCACGAAAGCGAGCAGGCGCTGGTCGCCAACGTGATGCGGCTGGACGCGCAGCCGATCCGCGCCATCATGACGCCTCGCCACGAGATTCAGGCGATCGACCTGACCGCTGCCACCGAGGATCTGCGCACGCAGTTGCTGGACAGCGAGTTCAACCGGCTGGTGGTCTGCCGCGGCGAACTCGATCACGTCGTCGGCATTCTGCCGGCAGGCGACCTGATGCGGCGCATTCTGGCCGGCGGAGTCTTCAGTGCGGAGGAACTGGCTCGCGCGGTCCAGCCGGCGCTGTATCTGACCGAGACCATGACCACGGCGCGCTTGCTCGAGAAGTTCCGCGAAGCGCACCAGGAGATGGCGCTGATCGTGGACGAATATGGCGACCTGCAGGGGCTCGTGACCCTGACCGACGTGCTCAAGGCCATCATCGGCGAACTGCGCCTGCCCAAGACGCCCGAGGAGGCCAGCATCGCCGAGCGCGAGGACGGCTCCTGGCTGGTGGACGGCAGTCTGTCGCTGCATCATTTCCAGCATGCCTTCGGGCTGGCCGACGATTGGCTCGGCGCGTCGGCGGGCGAGTTTCATACCCTCGGCGGCTTCGTCATGTCCAGCCTGGGGCGCATCCCGCAGGCGAGCGACGCTTTCACCCACGGCGCGCTGCGCTTCGAGGTCGTCGACATGGACGGCTACCGGGTCGACAAGGTGCTGGTGCACCGTATCGCAACCGAGGCGGATGCCGCCGGCGCCGCGCCGCCGCTCGAGTAACGCCGCGCACGCCGCGGGGTGCGTGTCGCTCAACCGCCGGCAAGCGCCCGATGGCCGATGTCGGTGCGGTAGTGCACGCCGGGCCAGTGGATGGTCTTCACGCCGCGGTAGGCCAGCGCCTGGGCCTGGGCCAGATCGTCGCCCAGCGCGCACACGCACAGCACCCGTCCGCCATCGGTCAGGATCTCCTCGCCGTCGAGACGGGTGGCGGCCTGGAAGACCCGAGCGCCCCGCTCAGCCGCTGCCGTGAGGCCGGTGATCGCATCGCCGCGGCGCACCTCGCCGGGATAGCCCTCTGCCGCCATCACCACGCCCAGCGCGGGACGGGGATCCCACTGCGCCTGCATCTGCGCCAGACGCCCTTCGACGGCGGCAAGGCACAGCGCGGCCAGGTCGGAACGCAAGCGCATCATCACCGGCTGCGCCTCGGGGTCGCCGAAGCGGCAGTTGTATTCCAGCACCCGCGGCGTGCCGTCGGGACCGATCATGAGGCCGGCGTACAGAAACCCCATGTAGGCGATGCCATCGGCGGCCAGACCCGCCACCGTGGGCCGGATGATGGTCTCCATCACGCGCTCGTGCAGCGCGGGCGTCACCACGGGCGCCGGGGAATAGGCCCCCATGCCGCCGGTGTTGGGGCCGCGGTCGCCGTCGTCGCGCGTCTTGTGGTCCTGCGAGGTGGCCATGGGCAGGATCGCCCCGCCGCGGCCGACCATGACGATGAAGCTGGCTTCCTCGCCGGCGAGGAAGTCCTCGATCACCACCCGGGCGCCGGCGCTGCCGAACTGCCCGCCGAGCATGTCCGTGACCGCCTGATGGGCCTCGCAGAGGTCGTGGGCCACCACGACGCCCTTGCCGGCGGCCAGGCCGTCGGCTTTCACCACCACCGGCGCGCCCACCGCGTCGAGATAGGCGTGGGCCGCCGCGGCGTCCTCGAAACTG
>PKCW01000294.1 GCA_002862965.1 Pseudomonadota bacterium | reverse complement strand
GAAGCGGGTGCCGACATCATCACGGTCCATGCCGAGGCGGGTCCCCACCTGCATCGCTCGCTCCAGACCATCCGGGCGCTGGGCAAGAAGGCGGGCGTCGCGATCAACCCGGGCTCGCCGGCAGGAAGCTCGGCTCCGCCCTCATCCAGGATGGCGAGCTTGCTGAACGGATACCTGCGGCCCACTGTCCCGGGGCGCCGCAGCCAGTCGTCGCTGCCGACATAGGTGCCCCCTCCCTCGCTGCACGCGTAGTACTCGTGCAGAACAGGGCCAAGCCACTCGATCATCCGGCGCTTGGTCTCCGGCGGGCATGGGGCAGCCGCGTGAATGACGGTTCTGAGGCTCGAAAGGTCGTAGCGCTGCCGGATAGCCTGCGGAAGTTGCAGCAGGCGGTGGAACAGGATCGGCACCAGCTGCACGCTGTCGATGCGTTCGCTTTCGATCAGGGCGAGCACGCGTTCGCTGTCCCATTTTTCCAGCAGCACGAGCCGATGCCCGAGATGCAGCATCTGGATGGCGCGGGAGCCGGGAGCCGCGTGGTAGAGCGGCGTGCAGACCAGGTGCGCCCCATTGCCCGCGCGCAGGCCGAACATGCCCGAATAGAGCGGAAGGGTGCGCGCCAATGCCCCTTCGGGGGGCAATCCTGTCAGCGGCCGCCGAATTCCCTTGGGGCGTCCCGTGGTGCCGGAGGAATAGAACATGGTGCTGCCTGCCAGCCGGTCGCCAAGAGGGGCGTCGGGCTGCGCGTCCAGCAAGGATTGCAGATCGCGAAAACCCGGTATGTCTCCCGCAACCGCCAGGCGCCCTTGCTCGGGGAGTGCCGCCTGTCGGGCCGCCTGGCTGGCCGTGGAGGCAAAGCGATGATCGGCAATCAGCACGCGGCTCATGCTGTTGGACAACAGGTAGGCCAATTCTTCGGCCGTCAGGTGCCAATTCAAAGGCACCAGGTAGGCGCCTATTTGCGAGATGGCGAGCGCGCTCGCCAGCCAGTCGCTGGAGTTCGGCAACAAGACCGCGACGGCGTCGCCGGTCTTCGCACCGCAGCCGCGCAGCGCATGGGACAGGCGATCGACGCGGTCGCGCAGCTCGCCGAACGTGCTGCAGCCGCCATTGGATTCCGTGATCGCGATGCGGCTGGGCTGCCGCTCGGCAATTTGCCAGAAGCCCAACGCACCCTCGCAAAGGTAAGCGGGATCGACTGCCGGCATAGGGCTGGCGTTGGCCGGGGATCTGATTTCAGGCATGGACTATTCGATCGTGATGCCTGCCGCCCGGATGGCCTGTGCCCAGGCCAGCGTATCGCGCTTTTGCAGGGCGGCAAGCTGGTCGGGCTTGCCAAGCAGTGGCTGCAGCCCGATGCTGGTAAGGAATGCTTGGCCCTCGGGCGCTTCCAGCACCTCGTTGATCAACTGGTTGAAGCGTTGGATTGCGAAGGCTGGCATCCCGGCCTTCCCGTAGAGAGCCAGCCACGCGGAGACGTCGAAATCAGCGACGCCCGACTCCGCGAGGGTAGGAATGTCGCTGGCGGCGGCGATGCGCGCGCGCGTCGTCACGGCAATTGCACGCAGGCGGCCGGAGCGCACATGTGGCAGGTAGCCCTGAGGGTCGCCAAAGGCGTAGTCAAGATGGCCGCCGATGATGTCGGAAACCACCTGGGCCAAGGTCTTGTACGGCACGAAGGTCGCCTGCAATCCCAGGCGCTGCTTGAGAATCTCGCCAGCGAGCCTTCCGGTGATCGCCGAACTGGCGTAGCTCAACTGGCCCGGCCTGGATTTGACGAAGGCGACGAACTCCTGAAACGTGCTGACCGGCACGCGCGCGGGGTTGACCACCAGGATGTAAGGCACGGTGGCCATGGAGGCGATCGGCGCGAAATCCTTTTCCGGATTGAATGGGAGGGTTTTGTACAAGCTGACGTTGGCCGCCTGGGTCGAGGATCCTGTCATCAGGAACTGATGCCCATCGCCTTTCATGCGGGCGACAGCGTCCGCCGCAATGTTGCCGCCTGCGCCAGGCTTGTACTCGATGACGAACACGATCTCGGGATGGCGCTTTTGGATCTGCTCGGTGCAGTAGCGAATCAGCCCGTCGATGGCACCGCCACCGGCGTATGCCACCGTGATCGAGACAGGCTTGGTGGGCCAGATGGTTTGGGCGTAGCCAGGAGCTGCCCATGTCGGGAGTGCACTGGCCGCGAGGCCAAGCATCCGACGCCGGGTCCAGAAAATCATGTGGATGTCTCCGTTTCGATTGGCTGGGAGGCCATGCCTGCCATTTTCACTGGTTCCTCCGAGGCTCTTTCGTGCGAGTTCCCCGGACATTTGCCATGGATGGGCGGGTTCTCCAGGGGCGCTGGTCTGTCGCTCAGCGCCAGCCGCCACTGCGAGCCGCAGGAGGTTCGTCAAAGTGGGGAGGGTGGGGCGACACGCTGGCTCCCCCGTGCATGCGCGGCTGAATGGCGCTCAGAAAGTTGTAGGGAAACAGCGGTGGCAACGCGCTCACCTGATCAAGCCGGGTACGGAGTTCGGAAGGCAACTCGAAGTCCAGCGCGCCCAAGCTGTCCTGCAGCTGTTCGAGCCGGGTGGCGCCCAGGATCACCGAGCTGAGCGCCGGGCGGCCCGACAGCCAGTTGATGGCCACCCTAGCCATGGGCTGCCCCAATTCATTGGCGACGGATTCGAGCGCCGCGACGATCTCCCAGTTGCGCGGCGTCAGCTTGTTCAGCGCGGGTGTCGCCACCGCGGCGGTGGCCTTGATGCGCCCAGCCTGCTGTGCTGGTGCCTCCACATTGGGCTGGTACTTGCCGGACAGCAGGCCGCCGCCCAAAGGACTCCAGGCCACCAGCCCGAGGCCCACTTCCTGGCACATGGCGGGAAACTCGTACTCGATGCCGCGCTGCACCAGCGAATACTCGAGCTGCACCGCGCAAGGACCTT
>PKCW01000079.1 GCA_002862965.1 Pseudomonadota bacterium | reverse complement strand
CCCTATCTGGTGGCCGAGGCGGACGAGAGCGACGCCTCTTTCATGCATCTGCAGCCGATGATCGCCGTGGTCACCAATGTCGACGCCGATCATCTCGACACCTATGGCGGCAGCTTCGACCGGCTGCGCCAGACCTTCCTGGAATTTCTGCACAACCTGCCGTTCTACGGGCTGGCGGTGATATGCGCGGACGATCCGGTGTTGGCGGCGATGCGCGCCGAGATCGGCCGGCCGGTGCTGAGCTACGGCTTTGCCGAGGACGCCGACGTGCGCGTGCTCGCGGCCGATCCCGCGGCCGGGCGCAATCACCTGCGGGTCCGCTTTGCCGATGGCAGCGAGCATGCGCTGACGCTCAACCTTCCGGGCCGGCACAACATCCGCAATGCGCTGGCCGCGCTGGCCGTGGGCCATGAACTCGGCGTGGCGCCCGAGGGCATGGCCCAGACGCTGGGGCAATTCCAGGGCATCGGCCGGCGTTTCCAGCGCTTTGGCGCGCTCGCGGCACCGGCGGGGACGGTGGAACTGGTCGACGACTACGGCCATCACCCGACCGAGCTCGAGGCCACCCTGGCCGCGGCGCGCGAGACCTGGCCGGAGGCGCGACTGGTGGTGGCGTTCCAACCCCACCGCTACAGCCGCACCCGGGATCTGCTGGAGGACTTCGCGCGGGTGCTGTCCGGGGCGGATGTGCTGCTGCTGACCGAGGTCTATGCGGCCGGCGAGGCGCCGATCACGCAGGCCGACGGCCGCGCCCTGGCGCGCGCGACCCGGGCCTGGGGCCGTCTCGAGCCCGTCTTCGTGCCGACCGTGGAGGCCTTGCCCGAGGCGCTGGAAGGATTGCTGCAGGCGGGTGATGTGTTGCTCACCCTGGGCGCGGGGGACATCGGCACGTTGCCGGCACGCTTGCGCCAGCGTTGGGAGGAAGGCGCATGAACGCCCTGCGCGTGGCGGTCCGCGGCACTTTGCGCTACCACGAACCCTTGGCGCCGCACACCAGTTGGCGGGTGGGCGGGCCGGCGGAGATCTTCTTCGAGCCGGCGGATGCAGACGATCTCGCGGCATTTCTGGCCGGGCTGCCGGCCGACATGCCGCTGTTCTGGATGGGGCTCGGCAGCAACCTGCTGGTGCGCGACGGCGGCATCGACGGCGTCGTCATCGCGACCCAGCGCGGCTTCGGCGCCCTGCAACGGCTGGCGTCCGGCGCGGTGCGCGCCGAGGCCGGTGTCCCCTGCGCCAAGCTGGCGCGACTGTGTGAACGCGAAGGCCTCGCGGGCGGCGCCTTTTTCGCCGGCACTCCGGGCACGCTGGGCGGCGCGCTGGCCATGAACGCGGGCGCGTTCGGGGGCGAGACCTGGGCGCAGGTGACGCGGGTCGAGGTGATGAACCGCGCCGGCGCGCGCTTCTGGCGGGAGGCCGATCTTTATGAGGTCGGCTATCGCCATGTGGTGGTACCGATCCCCGGCGAATGGTTCATCGCCGGAGAGTGGCGTTTCGCGCCGGCGGAGGAGCGCGCATCGGCGGGTCCGTCGCGGGTCCGGGAACTGCTGGCGCGGCGTGCCGAGACCCAGCCTCTGGGGCTGCCGAGCTGCGGCTCGGTGTTCCGCAATCCGCCCGGCGATCATGCCGCGCGCCTGATCGAGGCGGTCGGTCTGAAAGGCGCGCGCAGCGGCGATGCGGAAATCTCCACCAAGCACGCCAACTTCATCATCAACCGCGGGCAGGCCCGCTCGGCCGACATCGAAGCCCTGATCCAGCGGGCTCAGGCGGAGGTCTGGGATCGCTTCGGCATCGAGCTGGTGCCTGAAGTGCGCATCGTGGGGAGGGCGGCATGACGGCGCGCCGCGTACCGGATCCGGCGGCGTTCGGCCGGGTGGCCGTGTTGCTGGGCGGGCGCTCCGGTGAGCGCGAGATTTCCCTGCGCAGCGGTCAGGCCGTGTTCGAGTCGCTGCTGCGCCTGGGGGTGGACGCCGTGGCCGTCGATGTCGGGCCGGATTTCGTCGGCCGACTGCCGACGCTGTCCTGCAACCGGGCTTTCATCGCGCTGCATGGCCGTGGCGGCGAGGACGGCGTGATCCAGGGCGCGCTGGAACTGGCCGGCATTCCCTACACCGGCAGCGGTGTCACGGCCTGCGCGCTCAGCATGGACAAGCGCCTGACCAAGCAGATCTGGCAGGCCCAGGGCTTGCCGACGCCGCCCTACCGGGTGTTGTCGGACGAGGCCGATGCCCGGCAGGCGGTCGATCGGTTGGGATTGCCGCTGATCGTCAAGCCGGCGCGCGAAGGTTCCAGTCTCGGCATGAGCAAGGTGAGCCTGCCCGAGGAGATGGTCCCGGCGTTTCGCCAGGCGCGCGAGTGGGACGATCGCGTGCTGGCCGAACGCTGGATCACCGGGGGCGAGTACACGGTCGCGATCCTGGGCGAGGCCGCGCTGCCCGCGATCCGGCTCGAAACGCCCCATGTTTTCTATGACTTCGACGCCAAGTATCGCGCCGACAGCACGCGCTACCACTGCCCCAGCGGGCTGGATCCGGCCGGCGAAGCGGCGCTCGGCGCGCTGGCGCTCACCGCCTTTCGCGCGCTGGATGCCCACGGCTGGGGACGGGTGGACTTCATGCTGGATGCGTCCGGCGCGCCCTGGCTGCTGGAACTGAACAGCGTGCCGGGGATGACCGATCACAGTCTGGTGCCGATGGCTGCGCGCGCGGCCGGGCTGTCCTTCGACGATCTGGTCTGGCGGATATTGGAAACCAGTCTGGAGCCGCGGTCGTGAGAGCGATACCGCCGCCGGATCGTCGGTATCCCGCCAACCGGTCGCGGCGTCGACCGGTGAGCTGCGCCGCGCCGCCGGTCCGGGCGCCGCGCTTCACGCTGTCCCCGGCGCTGCGCCGCTGGCTGGGTCGCGTATTCGGCGTGGCGCTGGTGGCTTGCGCCGCAGGCGGGCT
>PKCW01000282.1 GCA_002862965.1 Pseudomonadota bacterium | reverse complement strand
GGAAGCTGGTTCGTGTTTGGGGACGACGAGGATCCCGGCGACATCGCGCGACGCGTCGCGCAGGGCGACCTGCACGCCACCGGCGCGCTGTGGGGCGGGGACGCGCCGCCCACGGCGGGACGCATCGGTGCGCTGGAGACGGGCGTGGCCGCGGCCTATCCGGAACTCGCGGCGGGTCTGGTGCGCTTCGGCCTGACCCAGGACCGGCGCGCGTTGCGGGTCATCCCGCGGGAGGGCGCGCTGGACTGGACGCAGGACGACCTCGCGCTCTCCTTCACCCTGCCGCCCGGCGCCTATGCCACCTGCGTGATTCGGGAACTGGTCCGGACCGATGCCGCGTGCCCGGATTGAGCCGTGCCGGGCCGGCGAATCGCTCCGGCGGCCCATGGACTCGTGCAGAGCGACCGGTCATCGCCGTGTCGCGCGAATCGGGCGCACTCCATCCGCTGCCGGAAGCCATGGGGCCGCTGATCCCGGCACGAGCCGGCGATGCACGGGAGCTGCCAGAGCCGGCTCGCCCGGCGGATCTGCTGCCGCGCCGGACCGACTCCCTGCGCATGAACGGTTCGTTGACGACGCCGCCCTGTTCAGAGGGCGTGCTGTGGCCGGTCATGAAGGCCCCTCCCCAGGTTTCACCGGGTGAAGTCGAGCGCCGCGCCCACCTCGTTCAGGGCCACGACAACCGTCCGCTCCAGAGCGCCCGCGCCGAGACGTGCTCGAATGAAACACCTGACCGCGCGCCTTGCACCGGCAACGTACGACCACTAAGGTTAACGGTCGGCCCAGCCCATTGGCGGCTGGCTGAATGATGGTTGGATTCACGAAGGAGACAGGGAACATGTCCGATTTACTGCGATATGACGGGCGCGTGGCGGTGGTGACCGGTGCGGGCAATGGTTTGGGGCGGGCGCATGCGATGCTGCTGGCTTCGCGCGGCGCCAAGGTGGTGGTCAACGACCTCGGCGGCGCCGTCGACGGTTCGGGTTCCTCGGCGACGGCGGCCGAGCGGGTGGTGGCGGAGATCGTCGAGGCCGGTGGCGAGGCGGTGGCCGACCGCAACAGCGTCTCCACGGTCGAAGGCGGGCAGGCCATCATCAACACCGCGCTGGATGCCTTCGGCCGCGTGGACATCGTGGTCAACAATGCCGGCATCCTGCGCGACAAGTCGTTCAAGAACATGGCGCCGGAATTCCTGGATCCGGTTCTGGAGGTGCATCTGAAAGGTGCCTTCTGGGTGACGCAGGCGGCCTGGGAGCTGATGCGCGAACAGAAGTACGGCCGCATCGTCAACACCAGCTCGGCTGCCGGCATCTTCGGCAATTTCGGCCAGACCAACTATGGCGCGGCCAAGATGGGTGTGGTCGGCTTCACCAACGTGCTCAAGCAGGAGGGCCAGAAATACAACATCAAGGCCAACGTCCTCGCGCCGGGCGCCAAGACCCGCATGACCGAGGAACTGATGGGGCCGATGGGCAGCCAGTTCCGCATGGAGCCGGAGCTGGTGTCGCCGATCGTGGCCTATCTGTGCCACGAGTCCTGCAAGGTCAACGGCGAGATCTATTCCGCGGCGGCCGGCCGGGTGGGGCGCATCTTCATGGGTGCGACCAAGGGCGTGTTCAACCCCGACAGCATGACCATCGAATACATCCGCGACCACATCGACGAGATCCGCAACACCGAGGGCTACATCATTCCGGGCAGCGCCATGGAAGAGATGGGGTTGCTCATGAAGGCCAAGAAGTAAGCGACCCGGCCCGCGCCGTTTCCCCTTGGAGACGGCGCGGGATTTCCCCGGCGTCTCATCCTGACGGAGTGCCCATGTTCATCGCCATGAATCGATTCCGCATCGCGCCCGGCCAGGAAGCCGATTTTGAAACCCTCTGGCGCGAGCGCGACAGCCACCTCGCCGATGTGCCGGGGTTCCGCGCCTTTCATCTGCTGCGCGGTGCGACCGAGGAAGACCATACGCTCTATGCCTCGCATTCGCTCTGGGACTCCCGCGCCGCTTTCGAGGCGTGGACGCACTCGGAGGCGTTCCGCGCGGCGCACGCCAACGCAGGTGCGAACCGGGCGCTGTATCTCGGGCCGCCGCGGTTCGAGGGCTTCGAAGTCGTCTTGTAGGCCGGCCGCAGCGCCTCTCAGCGGACCAGCGGCACGACCGTGTAGGGCAGGACCGGCAGGGAGAGCCGGTAGATCCGTTCGAACGGAGCCTGATGCGCGTTGTAGACCCCGAATCCATGATGGGAGAGGATGCGCTCGTTTTCGGGCGTCAGGGATTCGTAGGTCGCTTCCAGTGGCGGCAGGCTGTCCCGGAATACCGCGATCACCGCGTGATGGCCCGGTTTCGTCAATGGATTGAGTGCGCCGAACTTCAGGGCGTTCGGATCCAGCAGGTTGGCATAGTGGACGTAGCGCGGTCCGTCCGGATAGTAGGCGCCGACGCCACCGAAGGTTTCGATCCGCAACTGGCCCAGACGATCATCCAGCCGGCGCGGCCCATGATGCCGCGCGGCCCAGCGCCCCTTGGTCCGGGCAACGGCCAGGGCCACCGGCAGCGCTCCCCCGCTGCCGGCGCGGACGATGAGGTCGAGATCGCCTTCGAGCGTCTGGAGCATCAAGGATTCCAGCGTCTTGGCGGCCGAAGTGCCGCGTGGCGCCGGCGTCGAAACCGGATCATCGCTGGTCTGGGTATTGAGGACGCCGATCGCCGGCATGTCACGCGCCTGCGCCAGCAGCGTCAGAAAGTACGGTTCCCGGTCGGCTTTCGGATTGGCGCCGTTGACGAAGACCAGCCGCTCCGCGCGCAGGCCGGAGGCGCCCAGCGCGGGGGGCACCGCCATCGCCTCGATGCCGTTCGGATCATAAAAACACTGGTCCCCGCCGACGTAATAGCCGGAGATCGCCTTGAGATCGACGCCTGAGGCGACGACCCCGCGCGGGTCCTGGCAGGGCGTGGCGATGGCGGGTGACGCGGCCCAGAGACCCAGCAGCGCAGCGCAG
>PKCW01000180.1 GCA_002862965.1 Pseudomonadota bacterium | reverse complement strand
ACGATGTTTTCGTTGTCGCGGCTGACCTGATCCAGGCCGCGTGCGAGCCCGGTCAGTTCCTCTGCCAGCGCCGCGTTCTCCGCCGCCAGCGTGTTGATGACCGGATGCTGGGAATCCGCGCGCTCGATGGTGCGCTGCGTCTGTGCCGCGGCACGGTCGGCGCTTTGCGTGCGACTGCGGCCGAGGCGCTGGATCAGCAGGTCCACCCGCGCCTGTGAGGATCGCTGTACGTTGCGCAGCGCGTCGCGCTCGGCCGTCAGCAGCGCCAGGCGCATGCCGTGCGTCTGCAACTCGGTTTGACGCAGGTCGATCTCGGTCTCGAGGGCGTGGTAGCGGGCCGCCGCGACGATTTGTGCCGGCGACAGGGACGTCGCCGGATTCTGGGTGGTCCACGCCTGGGCCATCGTCGCCGCTTCGATTTCCAGCCGCGCGATGTCTTCCCGGGCCCGCGCCGGCTGCTGCGTCAGCTCGATGAGGGCGCTCTCGGCCTGTGAAAGCCGGCCTTGCGTCTCGGCCAGACGTTTCTGAGCGCCGTCGAGGGCCTGCTCCATGGTCACGAGCGACGCTCCGGGCAAGGGCAGCGGTTCGACTTCGGAACCTTCCCGCCGGAGCTTGTTGACGCGCCCATCGGCCTGTCGCGCCGTGTCCCGCAAGGCCGCGATTTCGGTCGTGATGCGATCGATCCGCTCCAGCGATGCGCGGGCGGGGGCGATCGCGGCTGCGTCCGCGCTGTTCGTCACCGCCTCGCGGATGTCCTCCAGCGGGGGTACCCCGGCGCCGGCGGCCGACGGGAATGACGCCAGAAAGCAGACCAGAAGGAACAGGCGCGGGGCCAGCCGGCGTCCGGCGTTGGGGGGAATACAGCGCATCGCAGGGGTCACATGAAGGACGGTCGCGCGGTTTTACCCCAGCCGATGCGCGCGCGCAAGCAGACGGCCCGGGACCTGTGCCCGGGCACGTCTGCGATCGCGCTCAACCGTTCTGGATGGCCAGTTTCTGCTTGCGCGTCGGTTCCTTCTTCGGCAGGGTGACTTCAAGCAGGCCGTCCTTGCAGCTCGCGCTGGCCTTTTCGGTATCCACCGGAGCCGGCAGCGCAACCGTGCGGACGAACTCCCGCGCGCTGATCTCGCGGCGATGGAATTCCCCGGTTTCCGCCGATTCGGTGCGCTTGTGTCCACGCAGGGTGAGACTTTGCTCGCCCAGCGTGAGATCCAGATCCTCGGCGGTCATGCCCGGGACCTGGGCGTGCACCACCACCTCGGCATCCCGGTCGATGACGTCCACGGCCGGCAGATCGAGGTCGGCAGAACGGAACCATTCGTCGAGACGCGGCCACTCGCGGGGCAGGGGGAAGAACGGGCGATTGAAGAAACGGTCGAATTCCCGCTCCATTTCCCGCCAGGGATGCAGCCAGCGCGGGCCGGGTGCCGGTTCGGTTGCCGACGGCGCGATGGCCGTGGGAGAGGATGCCGGGGTCGCCTGGGTCGATTGTTCGGGTTCGCTCATGATCGTACCTCCGCTGCGTCGTCAGGGATGCCGATCGCGCTGATCGGCGGGATGCCTCGTCGTCTTTGAGAAACGTGCACGCACGCCGTTCAATCTGGCGCCGCCCGGCCGGCCTTGCCTTGATCTGGATCAAAGGCGGCGGGTCTGTCACACAAGGCTCACCAGGCGTCATCGGTCGGCCCGATCGGCTATGCTCTGGACTTTGCGCTTTTCACGGGAAAAGCCGCATCCATTTGCCAAGGAGGCAGCGCATGGGACCATTGGAAGGCATCCGGATCCTCGAAATCGCCGGCATCGGGCCGGGCCCGTTCTGCGGCATGATGCTGGCGGACATGGGCGCCGAGATCCTGCGCGTCGACAAGAAGAACATCCCGGGTCTGTCCGGCAAGTTCGACGTGCTCGGTCGCGGCCGGCGATCGGTCACCGTGGATCTCAAGAAGCCCGAAGGCGTCGAGGCGGTGCTGCGTCTGGCCGAGCGGGCCGACGTGCTGATGGAGGGCTACCGGCCGGGTGTCATGGAGCGGCTGGGACTGGGGCCGGAGGTGTGCCGGGCGCGCAACCCGCGGCTGGTCTATGCGCGCATGACCGGCTGGGGACAGTATGGGCCCCTGGCCCATGCGGCCGGGCACGACATGAACTACATCGCCATCAGCGGCGCGCTGCATGCCATCGGCCGGGCGGGCGAACGCCCGGTGCCACCGATCAATCTGGTCGGCGATTTCGGCGGCGGCGGCCTGCTGCAGGCCTACGGCATCGTCTGCGCGCTGCTCGAGCGGCAACGCTCCGGGCAGGGCCAGGTGATCGATACGGCCATGACCGACGGCGCCGCGCTGCTGATGACCATGATGTACGGCTTCAAGGCGGCGGGCATGTGGAAGGACAGTCCGGAGAGCAACCTGCTCGACGGCGCGGCCCATTTCTACGACACCTACGCCTGCAAGGACGGCCGTCACATCGCCATCGGCTCCATCGAGCCGCAGTTCTACGCCCTGTTGCTGGAAAAGACCGGGCTCAAGGACGACCCCGAGTTTCGCAACCAGATGAACCAGCGCCAGTGGCCGGCGCTCAAGGCCAAGCTGCAGGCGGTGTTCCTGACCCGGACGCGCGATGAGTGGACCGAGATCATGGAAGGCACCGACGTCACGGACCTCGCGCGGGCAGGAGGCGGCCTGGACGCAATCGAGCCCCTCCGATGCAAGCACGGACTGCTGGATGGCAAGGCGGTGCCCCCCCAGGTACTCGCAACGCGGAACATCGCTCTGGACACAAAGTTCATGGCCTGAATTAGGAGCGAGATTTCGTGGACGTCGCAACGCGTGGCCACATGCAGCCCAGGGTGCCTACACATATTTACGCATCGCCGCAGCCGCCAGCACTGGACCACTTTGCGGAGGAGTGCCTCGCCATTTTCACTGATAATAATAATAATAATTACAACGCATCCGCCATGGACGGTAACTTACAACTACGAGGTCCTCTTTTGAGGGCTGGAAGTTGG
>PKCW01000091.1 GCA_002862965.1 Pseudomonadota bacterium | reverse complement strand
GCCAACGAAGGCGGCATCGACAGCCGCTTCATCGGCCGCATCAAGATCCACGACAGCTACAGCACCGTCGACCTGCCCGCCGATCTGCCGCCAGCGGTGCTGGCCACGCTGAAGAAGGCGTGGGTGGCGGGTCGGCCGCTCGCGCTCGCGCGCGTGGTCGAAAAGGCGCCCGCGGCCCGCCCGGCCGGCAAGCCGGCGCGCATCACCCTCGCCAAGGCCGGCGAAGGCAGGCCGTCGTTCGATAAACCGCGGCCGGCCGGCAAGCCACGCGCCGCTGCGAAGCCGGCCAAGAGCCGCGTCAAGCCGAAATAGGCGCGGCACGGCGCCCGGTTCGGCTGCGTTCGCAGATGGCCGGGCGCCCGCGGCGTCTCCCGGGAGGCCGCGGGGAGTTCCGGTGATCCATGATCGAGGTCGCTGCCACCACCTGCGGCGTTCGCGTCATGTGAACGCGGGTCCGCGAGCAGCCCCGGGAGCGCCCATGATCCGCCCAGCTCCACAGCCTTCGGAACGGTCGCCATGAGCGCCGAGATCCCACCCATGACCCCCGGGGAAGCGCCCCCGGCGCGCGAAAGCCTGCTCAGGCTGTTCCTGATCTTCCTGCGCCTGGGCCTGACCTCGTTCGGCGGACCCATCGCGCATCTGGGTTACTTTCGCGCGGAGTTCGTCACCCGCCGGCGCTGGCTCGGCGAGCGCGCCTACGCCGATCTGGTCGCGCTGTGCCAGTTCCTGCCGGGCCCGGCCAGCAGCCAGGTGGGCATGGCGATCGGCCTCGCCCGGGGCGGTTACGGTGGGGCGCTGGCCGCCTGGGCCGGGTTCACGCTGCCCTCGGCGCTCGCCATGATCCTCTTCGCGCGCGGCCTCGCCCGCCACGGCGAACTGCTGCCCGCAGGCGCGCTGCACGGGCTCGAGATCGTCGCCGTGGCCGTGGTCGCCCAGGCGGTGTGGGGCATGGCGCGCAGCCTGTGCCCGGATGCGCCGCGCGTGACGCTGATGGCGCTCGCTGCCTGCAGCGTGCTGGCGCTGCCGGGCGCTGCGGCGCAGGTCGGCGTGATCGCGGCCGCTGGCCTGATCGGCGTGCTGTTGCTCCCAACCGCGCTCGTTTGCGCCCACGAGCCACTGTCCGTCCCCATCACCCGCCGGGCGGGCGCCTTCTGGCTGGGCCTGTTCCTTGCGCTGCTGATCGGCCTGCCGATCCTGGCCTGCCTGCTGCCGGTGCCGGCGCTGGCCGTCGCCGACGCCTTCTTTCGCGCCGGCGCGCTGGTGTTCGGCGGCGGCCATGTGGTGCTGCCGCTGCTGCAGGCCGCCGTGGTGCCGGCCGGCTGGGTCGACGGGCCAACCTTCCTCGCCGGCTACGGCGCGGCGCAGGCGGTGCCGGGGCCGCTGTTCACCTTCGCGGCCTTCCTCGGCGCCTCGATGCAGAGCGGCCCATCCGGCTGGGCGGGTGGCTTGCTGTGTCTTGTGGCAATCTTCGCGCCTTCGTTTCTGTTGGTGGCCGGCGCGCTGCCCTTCTGGGAAGGACTGCGGCGCAACGTGCGCCTGCGCGCGGCACTGGCCGGCGTCAACGCTGCCGTGGTGGGCGTGCTGCTCGCCGCGCTCTACGATCCGGTGTGGACGAGCGCCATCGGCACGCCGCGCGACTTCGCCCTCGCGCTGCTCGCCTTCGTGGCGCTCGTGTTCTGGCGGCTGCCGCCGTGGCTGGTGGTGCTCGCCTGGGGGCTGATCGGTTGGCCGATCGGCGTCATCGGCTGACCGGGTCCGCCCCGCCGGGCCTTTGCAGCGGATCGCTTCCGGAGCCGAGGATGACGCCGTCCGATCCGTGGCCCGGGCCTCTGCAAGGGGCCTGCCATCGGCCGCTCCAGAGTCGCCAATTCCCGACGGCACGCATCGCGGACCCCGCCCCACCGCTACCCGGGCCCGGCCATGTCGGCTATCCTTCGCACATCCATCCCTCTGCCCGCCGGCGGATCCCAAGGCTTGCTGCATGCGTCCCGACGCCTTACTGTCCATGGCCAAGGCCGTCCTGAACATCGAAGCGCAGGCCGTCGCGTCGCTGGTCGACCGCATCGACGGCGAGTTCCTGCGCGCCTGCCAGCTCCTGCTTGCGTGTCAGGGGCGCGTGGTGGTCATCGGCATGGGCAAATCTGGCCACGTGGCGCGCAAGCTTGCCGCGACGCTGGCCAGCACCGGCACCCCCGCGTTCTTCCTCCATCCGGCCGAAGCCAGTCACGGGGACCTCGGCATGGTGACCCGCGCCGATACGGTCATCGCGCTGTCCAACTCGGGTGAAACCGCCGAGGTCCTGGCCTTGCTGCCCCTGCTCAGGCGGCAGGGGGTTCCGGTGATCGGCATGACCGGACAGATGCGCTCGACCCTGGCGCAGGCGGCATCGGTATGCCTCGACGTGACGGTGGCGCAGGAGGCTTGCCCGCTGGGGCTCGCGCCGACGGCCAGCACCACGGCGATGCTGGCCATGGGCGATGCTTTGGCGGTATCGCTGCTGGAATCGCGCGGCTTCACCGAGGCCGATTTCGCCCGCTCCCATCCGGGTGGGACGCTGGGCAAGCGCTTGCTGCTGCACGTGGAAGATCTGATGCACCGGCCTCCGCGCGTGCCGCGCGTCCCGCTGGGGACACCGCTGGCCGAGGCGCTGCTCGAGATGACCCGGCAAGGCTTGGGCATGACCACGGTCGTCGACGCGGACATGCGCCTCAAGGGCATCTTTACGGACGGCGACTTGCGTCGCGCGCTGGCGGACGCCACCGACCTGCAGCGCACGCCCATCGAGGCGGTGATGACGCCCCACGGCACCACGGTGGCGCCCGATGCGCTGGCGGTCGACGCGCTGAATCTCATGGAGGCGCGCACGATCACCGCGGTCATCGTGGTCGACACCGCGGATCGGGTGATCGGCGCGGTGCACATGCACGATCTGCTGCGGGCGGGCGTGGCATGACGGTCGGCGCGGAGATTCTCGAACGGGCGCGCCGGGTCCGGCTGGTGGTCTTCGACGTCGACGGCGTGCTGACCGACGG
>PKCW01000206.1 GCA_002862965.1 Pseudomonadota bacterium | reverse complement strand
GACCCTGGTCTATTCGGTCTACACCGGCACGCGCGACACCACGTCGCGTTTGAAGGTGCTGCTGGAGCAGGAAGGCTTCAAGGTGGCGGTACTGCGCGCGAGCGTGGATGCCTCCCGCCGCGAAGACTGGATCGCCGAGCAGTTGGACCGTGGCATCGACGTGCTCATAACCAATCCCGAGCTGGTGAAAACCGGCCTGGACCTGCTGGAGTTCCCGACCATCGTGTTCCTCCAGTCCGGCTACAACGTGTATTCGCTGCAGCAGGCCGCCCGGCGCTCATGGCGCATCGGCCAGAAGCAGCCGGTGCGCGTGGTCTACCTCGGCTACGCCAATTCCTCGCAGATGACCTGCCTGGGGTTGATGGCCAAGAAGATCATGGTGTCGCAGAGCACATCGGGCGACGTGCCCGAGTCCGGACTCGATGTCCTGAACCAGGACGGCGACTCGGTGGAGGTGGCACTGGCCCGGCAGTTGGTGCATTGAGCGTTGCTGAACTTGGCGGCCCCTTCGGGGGCCGCTTCCTTTTTACAGCAAAGCCCTCGGGCAGCACACAGCGGGGTGACCGCCGTGACGTATGTCATTGCTGCCCTGAAAATTCTGCACTATTCTGTCATAGTTTTACCTAGACTGGCCATCACCATGCCTACAAGTACCAGCGAGGGCGAGATCCTCACCCTCAAGCAGGTCGCAGAGTTCCTGAAGGTCACGGAGCGGACGATCTACAGGCTGGCCACGGCCAAGAAGATCCCCGCGTTCAAGGTTGGTGGGACATGGCGGTTCTCCAAGGCGGAGATCACTGAATGGATTCAGCAGCAGTCGAAGGGCGGAAAAGCAGACAAGACGTAACCACAGGAGGGCTTGATGACTCAGCAGACCGAAAGCAATGAGCAGATGGAGCAGTCGCTGATCGACATCGCTGTCGAGAGTTGGCGCTTCTCGCGTCTGTTCGGAAAGGTCGTCAGCAAGCTCGATGCGGGCGAGTCGGGCCGCTATGCCAACCAGCTCCGCTACTTCCAGAAGAAGGTCGAGGAAAGCCTCGAGTCGAACGGCCTGAAGCTGGTCAACGTCGAGGGGCAACCTTTCGACCCAGGCATGGCGGCTTCCGCCTTGAACGTGGGCGACTTCGGCCCTGACGACGTGCTCCTCGTCGATCAGATGGTGGAACCGATCATCATGGGGCCGAACGGCCTGCGCAAACAAGGCACGGTAATGCTGAGGAAGGTGGGGGCATGAAATACGTCGGAATCGATCTCGGCACGACCAACAGTGCCATCTCCTCTTTCGACGGAGAAAAGATTCAGCTCTTCAAGAGTCCGGAGCAGCACGACGTCACTCCATCCGCCATCTTCATCGACCGGCGCGGAAACAAATACGTCGGCTCGCGCGCATACAACAACGCCGCGCGCAATCCCGACAACGCTGCTGTGCTGTTCAAGCGCCTCATGGGCACGAGCACGCCAGTGAAGCTGCCCGCAGTCAACCTCACCATGACGCCGGAGGAGTGCTCCGCCGAGGTGCTGCGTACCCTGTTCGGCTACTTGCCTGAAGAAATCCGTGGCGACGGCGACACCGGCACCGTCATCACGGTTCCAGCTGCGTTTAACCAGATGCAGAAGGACTCGACGATGTCCGCCGCCGATGCAGCGGGCCTCGGGCGCGTCGCCTTGATGCAGGAGCCGGTCGCTGCCGTGATGAGTGTGATGCGGCAGCGGAAGAACGACGGTGTGTTTGTCGTCTATGACCTCGGTGGCGGCACGCTCGACATTGCCATCGCAGAAAGCATCGCGGGTCGGGTGAACCTGCTCGCTCACGGCGGCATTGCCATGTGCGGCGGGCGCGACTTCGACCGCATCCTGTTCGACAATGTCGTCAAGCCGTGGCTACTGGAGAACTTCGATCTTCCTGAAGACCTGGCCGCCAACCCGCAGTTCAAATCCCTGCTGCGCATGGCTACGTGGGCTGCCGAGAAGGCCAAGATCGAGTTGTCGCAGAAGGAAGACGCCGTCGTCAGCCTTCCTGAAACTGAGCTGGGCGTCCGCGATCAGGCTGGCGAGGAGATCTACATCGACATCGCCATTGATCGCAAACGCTACGACGCGCTGATCGCGCCGAAGGTGGAAGAGTCCATCCAGTCCGCCCGTGAAACGCTCGAAAAGGCCGGATTGAGTCCGCACGATGTCGAGCGCGTTGTGTTTGTCGGTGGCCCGACCCACTACAAGCCGCTGCGCGACAAGGTTGCCTTCGAGCTTGGCATCGCGCCCTCCACCGACGTGAACCCGATGACGGCGGTTGCCGAAGGAGCAGCGGTGTTCGCCGAGTCCATCGATTGGGCCTCGCAGAGCCGTGGGCGCAAGAGCGCCCGTGGCGCGCTCAGTGCCGGGGGCGGGATCGATCTCTCATTCAACTACATCGCGCGCACGCCGGAACCGAGAGCCAAGATCGTCGCCAAGTTCGGCGGCCGCGCGCCCGCGGGCATCGAGTTTCAGATCGACAGCCTGGACACCGGTTGGTCGTCCGGCCGCGTTGCGCTGAAGGATGGTGCAAGTGTCGAACTCAGCCTGACCAAGCCCGGCGACAACATCTTCAAGGTGTTCGTGTTCGACTCGAACGGCGCGCCCGTCGCCTTGCGCGAGGACAAGATCGTCATCGCCCGCACTGCCGCCAGCATAGACGCGATTCCGGCATCGCACTCCATCGGCGTCGAGGCCCGCGACAAGGTTGGTGGCCGCTTGGTGCTGGACTACCTCGTGCGCGAAGGCGACCAGCTCCCCAAGAAGGGCAAAAAGACCTTCAAGGCGGGCGAGTCCCTCAAATCCGGAAGCGCCGGTTCGATCAAGTTCAAGCTGTGGGAAGGTGAAGTATCCGATCCCATCAATGACAACCGCTTCATCGGCATGTTCGAGATCAGGGGTTCGGACTTCGACGACGGCGTCATCGCCGCCTCCTTTGAGATCCGCTGCCGCCGCAGTGTCGAGAGGCGCCGCTTGATTAGGCGGGGCATCGACGCGAGGCTGTCGCGCCGCGTGAGCTGCGCGGGCTGTTCGCCGGGGT
>PKCW01000082.1 GCA_002862965.1 Pseudomonadota bacterium | reverse complement strand
GCGATCATGAGCGTGATGGCCTCGGAGGTGCGCGCCACCGGCCAGACCGGGAAGAGGCCGCCGCCGGGCGTGAAGTACTGGTGTCCCGTGAACGCGGCCACGGCCGTCAACACGGTGCCCAGGAACAGGAAGGCGAACCAGAACAGGGCCGAGACGTAGCCCATGGCGCCGTGGAAGAACATGCCGCGATGCAGGGGATGGAAGCCGCCGGCGCGCAGCAGACGCAGGTGTTGCAGGTTGCCCTGGCACCAGCGCCGGTCGCGCTGCAGTTCATCGAGCAGGGTGGGCGGGGTTTCCTCGTAGCTGCCCTGCAGGTCGTAGGCCAGCCACACTTCCCAGCCGCCGCGCACCATGCAGGCCGCCTCGACGAAATCGTGGCTGAGGATGTCGCCGCCCAGCGGGGGCGGGCCCGGCAGCCGCGGCAGGCCACAACGGGCCATGAACGGCGCGACGCGGATGATGGCGTTGTGCCCCCAATAGGTGGCGTGACCCATCATCCAGAAATTGAGCCCGGCGGTGAACATGGGGCCGCACAGGCGCTGCACGAACTGCTGCATGCGCGCCAGCGGCGTGGTGGCATTCACGATCAGCGGGATGGCCTGCAGGATACCGACGCGCGGATGGGCTTCCATGCGCCGCACGAGCTGGATCAGCGTGTCGCCGTCCATCAGGCTGTCGGCGTCGAGCACCACCATGTAGCGGTAATCGCGTCCCCAGCGGCGGCAGAAATCGGCCACGTTGCCGCTCTTGCGCTTGAGGTTGACGCGGCGGCGGCGGTAGTGGATGCGCCCTTCGGCGCCGAGTTCGCGCACGGCCTGGGCCCAGGCGCGCGCTTCCTCGACCAGCACGTCCGGCTCGCGCGTGTCGCTGAGCACGAAGAAAGCAAACTGCTCCCCCTGCCCCGTGGCCTGCAGCGACAGCCAGGTCGCGCGCAAGCGCGCGAACACCCGCTGCGGGTCCTCGTTGCAGACCGGCATCAACAGCGCCGTGCGGGCCTCGCGCGACAGCGGCTGCGCCGGATCGGCGCGCACCAGGTAGCGGTCGCGGCCGGTCAGCAAGGCGATGAAGCCGAAGATCGCGGTCCAGAAGCCCATAGCGATCCAGGCGAACAGGATCATGAAGATGGCCAGCAGCGACAGGCGCAGGAAGAATTCCTGCGGCCCCGGCAGCACGCGCGCCATGACATAGGCCGCGGGGAGGGTGGGCGCCGCCACCAGGACGGTCAGGAACACGCGGCGCCAGCGCGCCACCCGGCGCCAGTCGCCGAGCGTCGCGTCCTGCGGCAGGGACGGTGAAGCGTGTTTCATGAGCGATTCCGGATCGTCGCGTCGGCGGTGGCGGCAGCCGTCTCCTCCCGGCCAGGCGCCGCCTCGCGCAACAGAGCACCCCACGGCAGAGGCTCGAGCGAGGGCGACAACATCGCGCCGCGGTGGATGGCCGGCATGTCGATCGGCACGCGGTGGTGCGCGGCGAGCCAGGTCTGCACCGCCTGGACCAGCAGCGGGAGCGCGGCGTCCGGGCCAGGCGCGACCGGCGACCCCAGCGTCAGGGCCACGCCCGTCAAGAGCCCGGCGTGTTCGCTCGCGGGCACGGACGTCGCCATCAGATAGCGTCGCAGGCCAGCCTCGAGCGTCGGGGACCAGTGTTCGAAGCGCACAGGCTCACTCACCATCAAGGCTCCAGCAGATAGCTCCACGTCTCGGTCAGAAAGTCGTTGCCGTTCTTGACGTAGGCGCGCAACTCGAGCGGCGCGTTGCCACCGGACGGGACCGTGAACTCGACCCACCAGCCGCCATCATACGGGTTCCGGCGCACTTGCAGGTCGGAGACGCCGCGGCCGTCGCCCACCGTCACCACCGCTTCCGGACGGGCATTGACATCGAGCGCCGCCAGCGCCGGGCCGGTGAAAGCGACGATGAAGCGGCGCCCGCCGTTGGACAGCGTGCGCATCCGGGTGTCGGAGGCGATGCCGGTGGGGTGGAAGGCGGCCGGGTCGATGAACCAGTGCAGCCGGTAGCGCATCCGCACCTGATCGCCGGCAGCCGGCGCACGATCCGGCACCCAGTAGGCGACGATGTTGTCGTTCTGGTCGGCATCGGTCGGGATCTGCACCAGTTCCACCCGGCCCTTGCCCCAGTCATCGAGCGGCTCGACCCACAGGCTGGGCCGCCGCTCGTATTCATGCCGGAGATCGCGGTAGCTGGCGAAATCGCGATCGCGCTGCGCGAGGCCGAAGCCGCGCGGCGACTGCGTGCCGAAAGAGCTCACCAGCAGCCGCTGGGGATTGGTGAGCGGCCGGTAGATCCACTCGCCGCCGCTGGTCAGGATCGACAGCCCGTCGGAATCGTGTACCTCCGGATAGAAGGCGGCGCCGCCCGGCTGACGGTCACGAGCGGTGTTCTCGCCATAGAAGAACATGCTGGTCAGCGGCGCAACACCGACCTTGCCGACCGCGCCGCGGAAAAACAGCGCCACCTCGCAATCGACCAGCGTGGTGTCGCCCGGGCGGACCACGAAACGATGGGCGCCGACCATGCGCCGGCTCTCGGACAGGGCGAACACCTCCACGGTTTCCGCCCCGACCGCCGGCTTGACCAGCCAGAACTCGGTGAAGTGCGGGAATTCCTCGCCGCCCGCTTCGGCGGTGTCGAGCGCCACGCCCCGGGCCGACAAGCCGTAATGCTGGCCCTTGCCGAGTGCGCGGAAATACGTGCCGCCCAGAAAGGCGATGAGATCGTCGTACCGTCCCGCCACGTTCAGAGGGCTGTGAATGCGGACGCCGGCATAGCCGAAGGCCGGCGGCACGGCATCGCGCAACACCGGGTCGAGGTACTGGAACAGCTCGCGGTCGAAGGGCAGTTGCCGCACACCCTTTTCGTCGATGACGTTCACCTTCACCAGCCGGGTGAAGTAGTGGCCGGGGTGAAACAACTGCGCCTGGAACGGCAGCCCGGCATCCGCCCACAGCGCCTTCTCCGGGCGATAGTGGATGCGGCCGTAATAATTCTGGAAATCCAGCTCGCTCAGGGGCCGGGGCACGTTCGACGGCAGCTCCGCGTAGGGCTGCGTCACCCGCCGCCGC
>PKCW01000167.1 GCA_002862965.1 Pseudomonadota bacterium | reverse complement strand
ATGGCCTGCTCGACGGCGGCCTGCGGATGCGCGCGATGGTGCTGCCCGACGTGTTCCTCGACCACGACTCGCCGGCCGCGATGTACGGGCGCGCCGGCCTCGACGCCAAGGGCATCGTCGCCAAGGTGTTCGAGACGTTGGGCAAGGATTACAAGACCGAGAGCGTCAAGCTGACCTTTGCCTGCCCGGCCAGCTTGAAAGCCGACCTCGACCGCTACGCCGCGCTGCACGCGCAGGCGTATGGCGAGGCCGTCGATGCCGAGAAGTTGATCCCGCACATGCTGGAGGCGTTCATGGCGGGGGATCGGGGATTCAGGAAGGGCACCACGACGCGGAGCGTGCCGTCCAAGCCGACGTGATGGCCCTCGAAGCCTGCCCAGCAACATCCATCGAACGCGCAGCCCAAGGCTGCGCGTTCTTCATTCTGGATGCCGCCAAGAGCCGCCTGGGCTATGATGACAAGACAAGCCCGCCGTCCCTCGGCAATCCAGCACGACACAGTGCGATGTGGCTTTCTCTCCCAACGCTCCTATGTGGCTCCTAGCCCACGAAGCCACACCGCGCCAAAGTGGCCGAGAAAAGAGCTAACCTACTGTCCCATATACGGTTTCAAGTCCTGCGTGATTTGCACAAAGGACTTGACACCAGAACTTTTTTGGGCCGGCTTGCGCCAAAACCTGCACCAAAAAAAACGCTCGGAATGGATTTACCGTTTTCTATGGATTTTGTGGGGCCGAATCGGGGAGTCTCACCCCGCGGTTGTGAGCGTCAACCGTGGTTCAGAGAACATCCCATGTGCTATTTGGCCGGCGGCATGTGCGCCGGCCCCTTTTAAGGGACGGACAGACGGTTATGCGCAACTGGATAGGCTGGGGCGGGCTGTTGCTGGCTGGGGTGGTGTATGCCGAGCCTGGCGACGTGATGGTCAACCGCTACACGGTGGTGGCGCCGGTGCCGACAGCGGATCAGCGCGATCCCCTGGAAACCATCGTGCGCATCACCTTCCCCCCATTTGTTAATGACCTGGGCGGGGCAGTGGATTACCTGCTGGCCCGATCGGGTTATCGCCTGGCGGATGCCATGGCCTCCGGTGAATCCCAGCTCATCTTGCTGCGGCGGCCGTTGCCGGCGTCCCAGCGCACGCTGGGACCGATGTCTCTGCGCCGGGCACTGGAGACCCTGGGCGGCGAGGCGTTTTGGCTGGTCGAGGATCCGGTCCATCGATTGGTGGCCTTCGAGGTCACGGACGGTTATCGGTCGCTGATGAAAGCCGTGCCGGCCGTGCCGGCCGCGGCATCGCAGTCCTCGATGGGCGGTGTGACCGTCATTCCGCTGGCCGAGCCCGACGAGCCGCCCATAGGCATGGACTACGCGGCCGTTCAATCGGTCGATGACCGCGCAGCACTCGCCACGCCGCCGGCGAGCTACGGGCCGACCGGGCGCGGCGATAGCCTGGGGTCCATCGCCCAGATCCTGGTCCCGGACCCGTCTTACTCCATCAACCAACGCATGCTGGCCGTTTTCGAGCGCAATCCCCATGCGTTCGGAAAATCCGATGGGGTGCCCAACATGAATCTGCTGCGCGCCGGCGAGACATTGACGGCGCCTGATGGTGCGGCGCTCGCCCGGCTGGATCGGGAGGCGGCGCGGCAGGAGGTGGCCCGGCAATATCAAGCCTGGCAGAAGGCGATCGGCAAAGGAGCCATCCAATGAGTGACGAACAGACCCTGACGCCGTTGCTGAGCGATGAGGACAGCACGGCTCCCGCCCCGCGCCGGCTGCCGATCATCGCCATCCTGGCGCTGCTCTTGCTCGCATCAGCGGCCTTGGGCGGGCTGGCCTATCTCACCGGGAAACTGGTCAATCGTCCCGCCGGGGAATCGCCGGATCTGGTGATCGGTCCATCAAGTATCCCTCCACCGCCGGCCGAACTGCTGCATCCCGAGGGCATAGCCCTCGATGGCAATGCGACGACCGAGGCGGATCCGGCGCCCATCCAGCCGGATACGAGCGGTGTGGCGCTGGATCCGGCCGTCCCCGCAGATAGCCTGGACGCGCTGCGGGAGCAGGTGCGCGGGCTGGCCGAGCGGGTCAGCGAGCTGGGGAATCGATTCCAGGAACGGGGCGATCTGGAACAGCGCATCCAATCGCTGGAACAGCAGCTTGCGAAGATCGGGCAAGACCAGGAAACACTGGCACAGCACGTCGAAAGTCAGGCCAAGCGCCTCGATGCGATCGTCATCCCGCGCCCGGCGGCGGCGCGTTCCCCTGGTTCGGCAGGTTCTGCGAAGCCACCTGCCAGCCCGGCCGCATCGACGGCGCGACCGCCATTTACCGTGCTGGGGGTGGATCAGTGGGGCGGGGCGGCGCAGATCTCGATCTCCCGCGCCGCCGGCCCGGCCTGGCTGGCTGTGGGTGAATCCCTGGAGGGTTGGCAGGTGCTCGCCATCCACGGCCGGGAAGTGATCTGGCGCGCGCCATCGGGCCAGACCGTGACGCAGCAGATCGGAGGGGCATGATGGCCAGATCGGCATGGATTACGGGCCTGGCCGTCATCGGGCTGACGGGCTTGCTGGTGGGATGCAATGGCAAGGGCACGGTCCAGGAATCGCCACGCCACATGCCCAACTTGTCGGATGTGAACGGCTCGGATGGGCTTGGGGTGAACAGACGGATGCGGTCAGAGTGTCCGGGCGCGGGATACCGCGGCCGCCTGCGCCGCGATCTGACCCAGCCCTATTCCGGCCGGGCGTATCTGCTGGATGACGGCAGCCTGTGCCGTCCGGCGCCATGAGCCGGCGGGCGGGCCGTATTGCGGCGGGGGCGGCCCTGGCGCTGCTGTGTGCAGGCGCCGGCGCTGCTGACGTGTCGCAGACGCGCCTCGAATCCTCTACCGCGGCCCCGACGCCGGCGGAGCCGCTTGCGACGACCCGCAGCCGGGCCAGGGAGTGGGGGATCACCGAGGCCGAGTGGGCGCGCTACCAGGAGCTGATGACCGGGATCCGGGGCAGTCTGAGCGTGCCGGGGATCTCGCCGGTAGAGGTCCTGGGCATCCATGCCCGCAACGATGAAGAGCGCCGGCGCTATGC
>PKCW01000204.1 GCA_002862965.1 Pseudomonadota bacterium | reverse complement strand
CCAGTTCGACTACGCTCCCTATGGCGAGCTGCGCCAGCGCAGCGGCACCGCGCTCCCCGAGCGCGGCCATGCCGGTATGTTCCGCCACGCCGACTCGGGGCTTTACCTCACCCATTTCCGCGCCTACAGTCCCGTCCATGGCCGCTGGCTCAGCCGCGACCCGATCCACGAACTCGGCGGCGTCAACCTGTATGCATGAAATTAATCGTGTCTGACCCCGTTTTTGTTTCCGTCTATCTGAACCAACAGCAAACCGGGACAATGAGTGCTCTTAATCGCTCGCGGATGAGCGCGACATGGCACGAGGCCAGCAGAAAACTACCGCCGCCGCCCTCGGCTACGAAGCCCAGCTCCGGCAGACGGCTGCACGGCTGCATGAACGTCGCCGAGGACAAGCAAGTGATGCTCGGTCTCATCTTCTGGAGGCCAACTGATGGCGCGCGGCATCAGACAGTATGACCCCGATCATGGTGGCGTCCTCGAGATCGAAGAGATCCATCCCAATTTCGTCGAGGTCTACTTCGTACCACCGGAGCGGAGTCTGTTGGGGGCCGGGCTCGACCCGAAGAAAGCGAATAGCTACCGGACCAAGCTGCTGGATATCAACGGTCAGCACAATTTTCTGACCATCCATCCGATCAGCACATTCGGCGACCGATCCGATTTCCTGAAGCCGAAATATGGCCAGATCAAGCGGATCACGCTCGACGACACAGACATCATCTTCGGGTTCGACGGGGCCGTACCTGCGACGCAGGAGTACGTGCGCGACGTCCTGGAGAATCTGCCCTCCGCGTTCACCAAGGACTACGCCTACGGGCTTGGCCTTGCGAAGCCGTACCGATTCATCATTGATGCGGTGGAAGAGCTTTCGGATTGCGCCGAAATCGTCATCACCGGCAAACACGCCACAGGCCCCGACCAGAACGGCGATGGAATCTTCTACATCTCCACGCAGGACTTCGAGCAGGGGCGCGTCGAACTGAACAAGATTGACCGCCATGCGCAATCTGCTGTCCGCGCCGTGAAATGGACTGCTGCCCACAATATTCTGGCGGAACGGCTCGGGGTGCCGAAGCAGGACCCGAAAACAGGCCGGCACCCCTATCGCAAGCTGTTCACCGCCGTGGCGGCGGGCATGCAGGAGCTGTCCGAGGAGGATCAGAACGCAGTAATCGGCGCCCTGACCAGCCATGCCGCCGACATCGCTGAGGATCAGCCGGAGAAGCTGGCGAAGCTGCGCGGCGACATTGAGTTGGTGACGCTTGAAGCCCTGATCACCCGATATGAGGGGATGCTTGGCGAGAACCTGGTCGAAGCACGCTGGCAGGAGTTTTTCAACGAGAACCCCTTCATTCTGAACATGGCCTTCGGCTATCCCGTCATCAAAGTGCGGGACCAGGCATCGGTCGGTGGACGCAAGCTGTCAGGCGACGGGGAGAAGATCACTGATTTTCTGGTGAAGAACAGCCTGACCAATAACACGGCGATCTTCGAGATCAAGACGCCGAAGACGCCGATTCTCAACAAGACCCCATTTCGCGATGGCGTTTACACGCCGGCAGCCGACCTGTCGGGTTCGATCAATCAGGTACTCGATCAGAAGTACCAGTTTCAAAAGCAGATTGCCCAGATCAAGGACAATACGCGACTCTACGACATCGAGTCCTATGCCGTACATTGCTGCCTCGTGATCGGCAAAACGCCCGATGGCGATGATCAGAAGAAGTCTTTTGAACTGTTCAGAAGAAATTCAAAGGATGTCGAGATCGTAACCTTCGACGAGCTTTTGGAAAAACTGAAACAGCTAAGTGCCTTCCTGCGCGCCGCCGAAGCGTAGACACGCTAGCCAGACGGATGGTGCTGACCACCCCTACATCCGTATCCACATAGGCACCATCCGCCAATGCTGGAAGCCACGCCCGGACTGGGGCGGCGGTTGAGGAAACAACCGCCATCAGAACCCGACCGGGGCGTGCTCGCGGGTGGCGTCGAAGCGGACCTTGGGCCATTTCTCCATGGCGAGTTGCAGGTTGACGCGCGAGGGCGCGAGGTAGACCAGCGCGCCGCCGTGGTCGATGGCGAGGTTGTCGGCCGCGCGGTGGCGGAAGTCCTCGAGCATCCGCGCGTCCTCGCAGATGATCCAGCGCGCCGTGGCCACCGACACGCCGTCGAAGCGGCATTCCACGCCGTACTCGGCCTTGAGCCGGTGCGCCACCACGTCGAACTGCAGCGGGCCGACCGCGCCCAGGATGAGGTCGTTGTTGGTCAGCGGCCGGAAGAACTGCGTCGCGCCCTCCTCGCACAATTGCGTCAGCCCCTTCTGCAGGGCTTTCAGGCGCAACGGATCGCGCAGCACGGCGCGGCGGAACAGCTCGGGCGCGAAATGCGGGATGCCGGTGAAGGTGAGCACCTCGCCTTCGGTGAAGGTGTCGCCGATGGCGATGGTGCCGTGGTTGTGCAGCCCCAGGATGTCGCCCGGATAGGCTTCCTCTACCCGCTCGCGTTCGCTGGCCATGAAGGTGAGCGCGTCGGCGATCTTGATGTCGCGCCCCAGGCGCACGTGACGCAGCTTCATGCCCTTGCTGAAGCGTCCCGAGCAGACGCGGAAAAAGGCGATGCGGTCGCGGTGAGCGGGGTCCATGTTGGCCTGCACCTTGAACACGAAGCCGGTGAGCGCCGTTTCCTCGGGCTCGACGCTGCGCTGTTCGGTGGCGCGCGGCCGGGGCGGCGGCGCCCAGGTGACGAAATCATCCAGCAGCTCGCGCACGCCGAAATTGTTGACCGCCGAGCCGAAATACACCGGCGTCTGGCGCCCGGCGAGATAGGCCGCGCGATCGAATGCGGGGCTCGCGCCGCGCACCAGCTCGATTTCCTCGCGGAACGCCGCCGCATCGGCCCCGAAGCGCTCGGTGAAGGCCGCGCTGTCCAGCCCCGCGATCACCTCGCTGTCGTGGGCCCGCCCGTCCTTGACCGGGGCGTAGAGGTATACGCGGTCGTGCAACAGATGGTAGATGCCGCCCAGCGCGCGGCCCATGCCGAGCGGCCAGGTGACCGGCGCGCACTGGATGCCGAGCACCTTTTCGACCTCGTCCATGAGTTCCATGGG
>PKCW01000188.1 GCA_002862965.1 Pseudomonadota bacterium | reverse complement strand
GATGCACATGACCACGCAAATGGTCCACCATTGGATGCGCTGGAAGCTCTTGATGAAGTCGAGATGGCCGCCGATATCCATGGCCACCGCAATCGTGTAGACCTCGCCCAGGTCGGCGTCGCCGCCAGCAACAACAACGCCACCACGATAGGATTTGCCGTCCTCCTCCCAGATCGTCATGCTGTGCTTTCCCCTGAGAGGGACGGGAGGCACGCGCTGGGCGAAGCTCGCCATGTCCGGGCCATCCTTCGGGGCATAGAGCGTCTTTCCGGCGGCGTCGGCGACAAAGTAGTAAACGCCGTGATGCCCTCGAACGGCACGGCGCAGGGCCTGTTCATCGCTTCCGTCGCGCACCTCTCCCAATGCCCGGATGACCGAACTGGAGATCACGCCCAGTTCCTCCTCGTCCATCTCGGCGAAATGCCGCTCCAGCGATCGCACGCTGATCCAGTTGAAGATCAGGAACACCACCATCATCGCGATGCCGACCAGCCCGGTCACCCGCGACGAGAGCGACGCCGGGCGGCGAAGAAATGCGAGCCTGTCAGGCATCCGGGATGTCCAGCGTGTACCCCATGCCGCGCACGGTCTGGATGAGCTTGGGCTCGTAGCTGTCGTCTATCTTGGCGCGCAACCGCCGGATTGCGACGTCGATGACATTGGTGTCGCTGTCGAAATTCATGTCCCAGACTTGCGAGGCGATCAGCGAACGCGGCAGCACTTCACCTTGGCGTCGTGCCAGTAGTTCGAGCAAGGCGAATTCCTTGCTGGTCAGGGTGATACGGTGCCCGGCCCGGATGGCGCGCCGGCGCGCAAGGTCCAGCTCCAGATCGGCGATCTGAATGCGGTCGTGAGGCGCGGGCGAGCCTCCCCTGCGCAACAGGGTCCGCACGCGTGCAAGCAGCTCCGAGAACGCGAATGGTTTGATCAGGTAGTCATCGGCCCCCAGTTCCAGCCCTTGGACGCGATCGTCGACACTGCTGCGGGCGGTCAGGAAAAGCACCGGAACCTGGTTGCCGGTGGCGCGAATGGACTGCAGGACCTTCCGCCCATCAATGCCCGGGAGCATGACGTCGAGCACGATCAGGTCGTAGTGCTCGGTCGTGGCCAAGTGCAGGCCATCGGGCCCATCGCGCGCCAAGTCGACAACGAACCCGGCCTCGGTAAGCCCTTGGCGTACGTAGTCCGCAGTCTTGTGCTCGTCTTCGACAACCAGAAGTTTCATCGTAAGTCCACGCATGCGCCGGTTCGGCGCCTCTGGCCCGTCAGGACGCGGTTCCTGAGATTGCCCTTCACTGTAGCGAGGCAAAGCTGCCACGAAGGTGACTGAAACATTACATGATTGTAATCGACGCGTAACTGGCCCGACAGCGCGCCATTCCTACGATCGGCATGTCGTCATGGCCGTCCCATCGACCGTCAAACACACCCTCTGGAGCGTCGAGATGAGCGGAATCCCTGGTCGGAAGCGAGGAGCGTGGCGCAGCCCGGCTGTCCTCACCCTGTGCGTCTTTCTCTTCATTGCGGGGCTCTTCCTGTGGCTGGAGCATCGGGCGCACCTGCTCGGGGCGCTCCCCCTTTTGCTGCCTCTGCTGATCTGCGTCGGCATGCATTTCTTCATGCACCGCGGTCATGGCGGTCATAGCGGTCATGGCGCGCACGATGACCATCGCAAGGAGGGCGATCGCGATGGTCGGTGACCCGCCTGCCTATGGGCTCTGGTTCCTGGCCCTGGTGAACGCCGGCATCTTCATCCTGTTTGCCCTGAGCTTCTTCAAGCCGGCGACGGCCCGCGACTGGCGCTCGCTTGGTGCCTTCTCGGCCTTCATCGTCGCGCTGTTCGTGGAGATGTACGGTTTCCCGCTGACGCTCTACCTGCTGGCGGGCTGGCTGGGCAATCGCTTTCCCGGGCTGGACCCCCTGTCCCACGACGCGGGCCATATCTGGCCCGCACTTTTCGGCTGGTCCGGAGATCCCCACCTCAATCCATTCCACCTGTTGAGCTATGTCCTGATCGGTGCCGGATTCTGGCTGATCGCCTCCGGCTGGCGAGTGCTGCACGAGGCTCAGCGCGCCGGCGCCCTTGCCACGACCGGGCCCTACGCCCACGTGCGACATCCGCAGTACGTGGGCTTCGTCCTTGTGCTGATCGGATTTTTCCTGCAGTGGCCCACCCTGGTGACGGGCGTGATGCTGCCGATCCTGCTCGTCATGTACTGGCGGCTCGCCAAGCAGGAGGAACGCGAGATCGAGACGGCGTTCGGGGATCAGTATCGACGCTACGCGAGCGATGTGCCGGCCTTCCTGCCGCGGCTCGGTCGCCTGTTCAAAACCAAAGAAGGCCAGATCGAATGAATCCCCATGATCCGCACGCGCAGCATCATCACGATCACGGCAATCACGCCCATTCTCCGTCGCCGCCGGCCAAAGCCGTGGTGAGCGCTGCGGGCTCCACTCACGCCGGACATTCCGGGCATGCCGGCCACGACCACGGTGCCATGGTCGCCGACTTCCGCAGGCGCTTCTGGGTCACGCTGCTGCTGACTCCGTTCGTCCTCGCGCTGTCGCCCATGATCCAGCACGCCCTGGGCCTGGGCGAGGTGCTGGCCTTCCGCGGCGATCGTTACGTCCTGTTCGCCTTGTCGACCGTGGCCTATCTCTATGGCGGCTGGCCGTTCCTGGTCGGCGTCGTCTCCGAACTGCGCAAGCGCCAGCCCGGCATGATGACGCTGATCGCGTTGGCCATCTCGGCGGCCTACGTCTTCTCGGTGGCCGTGACCTTCGGCTTTCCGGGCCAGGAGTTCTACTGGGAGCTGGTGACGCTGATCGCGATCATGCTGCTGGGGCACTGGGTCGAAATGCGCTCGGTCATGGGCGCCTCGCGCGCCCTGGAGGAACTGGTCAAGCTGCTGCCCGACAGCGCCACCCGCATCGACGGCGATGGCAGCCTGCATGACGTGCCGATCAGTGCGTTGCAGCCGGGCGACCGCGTGATAGTCCGCCCGGGCGCCAAGGTACCGGTGGACGGCGAGATAACCGAGGGTTCCTCGGGCTTCAATGAAGCCATGCTCACCGGCGAATCCCGGCCGGTCACCAAGGGAGTCGGCGCCACCGCGATCGGCGGCGCCATC
>PKCW01000288.1 GCA_002862965.1 Pseudomonadota bacterium | reverse complement strand
TCAAATATCGATGTGACATTAATCACGCGTAACATTCCTCGTTTGCCAGAATGGCCAGAGGAATATTCAGGATGCCGGTGGCGTAAAAAGCGCATGGCAACCCTTTGGGTGAAGGAGGGCGATCGTGACGGATGAGATTGAAGCGCAGGCGCTGCCGCTGCTGCGTCAGTTGCCGGATGCCAGCCGCGAGCCGCTTCTGGCCAGCGCAATTCAGCACCGCGTGGCGGCCGGAACGGTGCTGTTCGAACAGGGCGAACTGCCCAACTTCCAGATCGTGGTGCTGTCCGGTTCGGTCCAGCTGTTCGGCCGTTCGATCCAGGGCCGTGAGGTGCTGGTGGAGGTGGTGCGCGCGCCCGATATGATCATTCCGGCCGCGGTGGTCAGTGGCGCGCCCTATCTGATGCAGGCGCGGGTACCGGAGTCTTCGCGCTTGCTGCTGATTCCGGCGGCGCTGTTTCGCGACACCCTGCTACAGGACCCACTGCTGGCCCACGCGGTGATCGGCAGTCTGGCGCAGCAGTTCCGCCGCATGGTGCGGCAGGTGAAGAACCTGAAGCTCCGATCGTCGGTGCAGCGGGTGGGCTGCTATCTGCTGACGCTGTCGAAGCGTCAGGACACACCGGGGCAGGCGGTGCTGCCCTATGAGAAGAACCTGATCGCCTCGGAGCTCGGCATCACCCGCGAATCGTTCTCGCGCGCGCTCGCCAGTCTGGAGCAGGCCGGCATCCAGGTGGCCGGGCAGACCATCACCATTGCCGACGCGGCGCGGCTGGCGGCGGCCTGCCAGCCCGATCCGCTGATCGATGATTCTGCCAGTGAAACGACGCTCCAGCGATGACTCGTTCTCGCCCGGCGATCGTTGATCGTCGCGACCCGTTCGGGCGCTGACTTTGATCACCGGCAGGTCGTCTGCCTGGACAGCCAATACAGCCTTTGGGCTTGATCCGGAACGTTCACGACTGCGCTCGGTTCGTTCGCCGGTTGACCGTGCTGCTGTCGCGGCTGCGGGGCCATGACGAGGTGGGCGCGGCATGTTCCTCGGAAGCAACCTGTTCTACGGCTTGGCCATCGTGGGCGTGGCGCCTTCCATCCATCCCATCACCACGCCGATTCTGGAACTCGCACCGGCCATCGGCTGACCACGTTGGTGATGATCCTCGTAGGTCATAGGCGACGAAACTGGTTCGCCCTGGATGGGAGGGACTCGCTCGGCGCTGCGGTGATGAACGGCCCGATTTCGCAGGCGTCGTGCTGCCCGGTCAAGCAGGCTGAACGATATTTGGTAACCTGCCGTTGCCAGGATCTGTCCAAAAAAGGAGGAACGACGTGATGGCGCGGCCTCAACGGCAAGTCGAATGAAGCGGATGTTGGGGAGCTTCGACTGGGGTATGTTCATGGTGATTCACGGATCCGAATCGCAGTCGCTTTCGGTGCCGTCTTCTGTTCCCGAGGATTGGAAAGCGGACATCATTGCGCCGGACACGGCGGGCACGCTCGATGCGCTGTTCCGGGAGCGCGTGCGCCGCACGCCGGAGGCGATCGCCTATCGGGCGTTCGAGGTTGCGGGCCAAGCATGGCGCGACTACCGATGGGCCGAGATGGCCACGAGGGTAGGGCGCTGGCAGACGGCGCTGCTGGGCGAGGGACTGCTTGCCGGTGAGCGCATTGCCATTGCCCTGTCCAACGGCCCGGACTGGGTGTGCGTGGATCAGGCGGCGCTCGGGCTGGGCTTGGTCGTCGTCCCGCTCTATGTCAACGATCGACCGGAAAACGTTGCTTTCCTGCTGGCGCATTCCGGGGCGCGGCTGCTGGTGGTGGACACGCTGGCCCAGTGGCAAGCGCTGGCGCCCGCCTTGGCGGCGGTGGCCACCTTGGAGCGGGTGGTGGTCCTGGGTCCCGTGGGGCGCGGGCGCGACCCCATGCTGGTTGCGGCATCCGAGTGGTTGCCGTCGGGTGACCACACGTTGCGCGATGCGCGCCACGGGCCGGACGATCTGGCCACGCTGGTTTACACCTCCGGTACCACCGGCCGTCCCAAGGGCGTCATGCTGAGTCATGGCAACCTGCTGTCGGTTGCCCATGCGGCGCTGCAGCGTGTGCAAGTCTATCCGCAGGACGTGTTTCTCTCTTTCCTGCCGCTGGCACATCTGTTCGAGCGCACGGCGGGTTATTACCTGCCGATGATGGCCGGTGCGACGGTCGCGCATGCGCGCGGGGTGCTGCAGTTGTCCGAGGATCTGCAGACAGTGCGGCCAACCGCCTTGATTGCCGTGCCGCGGCTGTTCGAAACCGTCCATGCCCGGCTGCGGCGGGAGCTTGCGCACGGCGGCGGGCCTGCGCGCTGGATCTTTGCCTTGACGGTGCATATCGGCTGGCAACAGGACCGCTATCGCCAGGGCAAGCGCCATTGGCCGCTCGCCGGGCTGCTTTGGCCGGCGCTGTCGCGCAGCGTGGCGAGCCGTCTGCACGCCCGCTTGGGCGGGCGGCTGCGCATCGCCGTCAGCGGCGGCGCGCCCCTGCCGCCCGCCATCGCGCGCACCTTCATCGGGCTGGGCCTGCCGCTGCTGCAGGGGTACGGGTTGACGGAGGCCAGCCCCGTGGTGAGCGTGAATGCCCTCGACGACAACGAGCCGGCCAGCGTCGGGCCGCCCCTGCCGGGTGTGGCGGTGCGCCTGGGCGAGAACGATGAAATCCTGGTGCGCGGCCCCAACGTCATGAAAGGCTATTGGCAGAACCCGAGCGCCACGGCCGCCGCCATCGACGGGGAGGGCTGGCTGCACACCAACGACCGCGGCCGCACCGACGCGGCCGGCCGGCTCTACATCACCGGGCGGCTCAACGAGATCATCGTGATGTCCAACGGCGAGAAGGTCTCTCCCGAGGATCTGGAAATGGCGCTGCGGATGGACCCGTGGGTGGAGCAGTGCATGGTGGTGGGCGCGGGTCAGCCGTTTCTCGCGGCGCTGGTCGTTCTGGCGCACGGGCCATGGATCGAATTCACCAAGGCGCAGGATCTGGACCCCGCCGATCCGGCGAGCCTGGCCAATCCGGTCTTGATCCGCGCCCTGCTGCGCCGCATCGACCGCCGTCTCGGCGCTTTTCCCCGCTACGCCCGCATTCGTCGCGTGCATGCGCTCA
>PKCW01000248.1 GCA_002862965.1 Pseudomonadota bacterium | reverse complement strand
CTGCACGAAATTGGCCGCATCGAGCAAGGAATCGTGGGTGCCGGTGTCGAGCCAAGCGTGGCCGCGGCCCAGCCGTTCCACGCGCAGGCCGCCGTCCGCGAGGTAGGCGTTGTTGAGGTCGGTGATCTCCAGTTCGCCGCGGGCCGAGGGGCGCAGCGCGGCGGCGCGGGCCGGAGCGGTCTCGTCATAGAAGTACAGCCCGGTGACGGCGTAGTTCGAGCGCGGCCGGGCGGGTTTTTCCTCGATCGAGGAAGCTCTTCCCGCGGCGTCGAAGGACACCACGCCATAGCGCTCGGGATCGCGCACCCAGTAGCCGAAGACCGTCGCGCCGTCCGTCTGTGCGCTCGCCGCAGCAAGCGATTCGGCGAGGCCGTGGCCGAAGAAGATGTTGTCGCCGAGGATCAGCGCCGAGGGCGCGCCGGCGAGGAAATCCGCGCCGATCAGCAGCGCCTGGGCAATGCCGTCGGGTTCGGGCTGCACGGCGTAGCGCAGCGTCATGCCCCACTGGCCGCCGTCACCGAGGACGCGGACGAAGGCCGCAGCGTCATGCGGCGTGGTGATGACGAGCACCTCGCGAATGCCGGCCAGCATCAGCGTGCAGAGAGGGTAGTAGACCATGGGCTTGTCGTAGACCGGCATGAGCTGCTTGCTCACGGCGACGGTCAGCGGATAGAGCCGGGTGCCGGAGCCACCAGCGAGCAGGATGCCTTTGCGTGAGGTCGAACCGGGCATGGACGTCGATTCTGGATGAAACGCTGTGAGGCGGACATCTTGGCACACTGAAGCGCCGTTTGCGTGTCATCGCCAAGGTTGCAAAGCCCGTGGCGATCCCGGCACCGGTGGATTCAGGCGGTGCCTGGCCCGTGGTCGATGGCCTCGCACAACAGATGCAGGATCAGGATGTGCATTTCCTGGATGCGGGCGGTGCGGGCCACGGGCACGATCAGCGCCTGGTCGACCCGGCCCGCCAGCGCGCCGCCGTCGCGGCCGAGCAGGCCGATGGTGGCGATCTCCTGCGCGCGGGCCGCTTCCACGGCGCGCAGCACATTGGGCGAATGGCCGGAAGTGCTGAGCGCGAGCAGGACGTCGCCCGGCCGGCCCAGCGCCTCGAGCTGGCGCGCAAAGATCGCCTCGAAGCCGTAGTCGTTGCCGATGGCGGTGAGGGCCGAGGTGTCGGTGGTGAGGGCGATGCCGGCGAGGCCGCGCCGTTCGCGCTCGAAGCGCCCCGTGAGTTCGGCCGCGAAGTGCTGGGCGTCGGCTGCCGAGCCGCCGTTGCCACAGGCGAAAACACGTCCGCCCTCGCGCAGCGCCCGGCCGATGCATTCGGCGGCGCGCAGGATGTCGGGCGCCAGGGCGGTCACGGCCTCGAGCGCGGCGCGGTGTTCGGCGAGGCTGTGCTGGATCGACGCGGTCATGGTCTCTCAACGCCGGGAATGGTGGGGTGGCCGCAGTGTATCAGCCGGCATCGGATGTTGCGGCGCTCGGTGAGGGGTGTCACGGCGTTCTCCGCATCACCGGAAGTGCGTGATGCTCAGGTGCCCGCGCGCTGCAGTTGACGTTCATGGAGGGTCACGCGCTGCGTCGCGCCGAGCAGGTCCATGAGCACGATGACCCGCGCCTCGCCGTCGCGGGCTGCGAATACCGCCCGCAGTCCGGTGAAGGGTCCCGCGGTGACTTCCAGCGCCTGGCCGGTTTGCCATTCCACGACCCGCGTCATGCCGCCTTCGCCGCATTCCAGACGCAAGCGGTCCACGAAACCATCCGGCAACGCAGCAGGCTCGAGCCCGAAGCGCACCAGGCCGACCACGCCCTGTGTCGAACGGATGGGCGCGGTGTTCTGCCGGGCCAGGTCGAGTCGTGCGAAGAGGTAGCGTGGGAAGAAGGCCGAGCTGACCCATTGTGTTTGTCGGCGGACTTGCCTGCGCTCGCGGATCAGCGGCAGGTAGCAGGTGAATCCCTGACGCTCCAGATGCGTGAGGGCGGTTTGTTCCTGCCGCGGTTTGGTATGGACGGCGTACCAGCGGGCCATCAGCGGATATCCGGGGATGTGGCCGGCGCGGATTCCGCGATCGCCTGTTCGGGATGCTCGATTCCGAGGGCCATGAGTTCGCGCTGCAGTGCATCGATCTCGGCGCGGATCGTTTCGTACTCGGCGCGTTTGTGTCGCAGGAACTGCACCGTCGCCCACGTCTTGGCCTCGATGCCGGCGGGGGTGAGGAGATAGGTGTAGTGCTTCTTGTCCGGATTGCGGCGGAAGTTGTCGAGCTTGATGTGTCCTTTTTCGATGAGCGCCCGCAGGCAATAATTGATCTTGCCGACGCTGACGCCCATCTCTCCGGCCAGCTCCCGCTGTGTCGCCGCAGGGTCGCGGGAGAGGCGTTGCATGAGGCGGTAACGAACTTCGTCTGCGGTCATCGCCGGCTCCGTTCAAGGTCTGAACGCAGGTTAGCGCGCACCGGATGCGGCTGCAAGGGGCGGCCTCCGACGACGCATTCCCGACGGCGCCGGCTCATTCGACGCGCTGGCGCAGCCGCAGTCGAGCCAGCGTTCCGTACCCCTGCGCGCCCGGCCGGGCGGGGGTGCGCGCGAGGCGCGATGCGCCACCGACCGTCCGTTCCGCGACGCATCGTCGGCCCACGCGCCGATGAATCCGTTCTTTCCAGCATTCGAAAAACACGTTATGCTTTTTGCCGCGCCATAATCACTAACCGGCGGGGAGAAAGTTCAGTGGAAAAGACGAGAAAGAAGCGAGTGAAATACACCCCGGAATTCGTCGACAGCGTCGCGCAGAAGTTGCGGGACCTGCCCCCGGTGGAGTCCGCAAAGAAATCGGCCGAACTGAGCAAGCAGGATGCGATCCGGAAGTTGTCCAAGGACATCCGGGCCATGCAGAAGCGCGGCTATACGATGGAAATGATCGCTGGCGTGCTCAAGTCCGAGAACATCACGGTGAGCGTGGCCACCCTCCGCAATTACCTTCAGTCGTCCCGCGGAGCGGCGGTGGCGACGCCTCGCAGGGAACGTCGCGGCACGGTACCGGCCGAGTGATCGATCGCGCGGAGCAGGGTCGGGGCGCGGCGAATGCCGCGCCGTTGGTTTCGCATGAGCGTCGTGCGCGGGACGGGGATGGATTCGTAGGATGACCAT
>PKCW01000132.1 GCA_002862965.1 Pseudomonadota bacterium | reverse complement strand
GAGTTCGATGTCGTTCATTTACCTGGCATGGTAACGTCCGGCCTACCGCGCAACAACGTGCCGCCGCGTTGTCTTCCTCCGGACGGTCTGATCCATGGTTCGGAGGGGCTGACCGGCATCGAGGCGGTGAAGGCCGGCCACGACGAGGAAGAAGAGTGCTTGTTCTTCGTAGCGCTTTCGCGAGCGCGCGATAGGCTGCAGCTGTATGCCTACGCCAGGCAGGCAGATGGTCGTACGCGTAGCGCCTCCAAGTTTATCGCCCCGATCGACCGACTCCTTGTTCGTCCGGTACCGGTGCCGTTGCAAGCCGGCTCGACATCGACGGGCACCCCGCTCGCCATCACATGGCAAGGGCGTCCCCAATGGACCGACATCCAGGTCAACCTCTTCGAGCGGTGCCCGCGCCGCTTCTTGTACACGCACGTGCTGAGGCTTGGAGGTCGACGAACTGAAACCGCATTCATGAAGATGCACAACGTCGTGAGCGACGTGTTCGATTGGTTGAAACGGGAGCACGAGACGACAAGTCCCACGGTCGACGAGCTGGCTGCACGCTTCGAGGAGGCCTGGTGCTCCAAGGGTGCGACAGAGCATGGATATGCGGAGGACTACCGCCGCATCGGCAAGCGGCTCGTCGATTTCCTCATCGAGAGCCGGAATCGTGACGTGGCCGCGCCGGCGCCACCGATCTCGCTGGGTTGGGCCGAGGGCGAGATCCTCGTAACCCCGGATAGTGTAGCTCACGGAGCCGGTGGCCGGGTCACGGTGCGGCGCGTCATGACGGGCAAGCAGCGCTCGAACGCCTTCGATGATATTGAGTACACAATTCTCCAACTCGCCGCCGTCCAGGCTTATGGACCACATGCGCAGGTCGAGGTGACCTACCTTACCAGCGAAACCATCCAGCCGATGGAAATCACGTCGCGCAAGCTGGAGTCCAGGCGCGAAAAGCTGCAATCCTTCCTTCAGGCGATGCAGGCCGGGCAGTTCCCCTCTAAGCCCGAGGCTCGTAGCTGTCCGCGCTGCCCGCACTTCTTCCTCTGCGGCGAGTTGCCCGGAGGGGGGTGGGTACAAGAAAAACTCTGATCGACCTTTCCGGTCTGCCGCTGGGCTGCGATTGACCAAGTAAGGGGCTAGAAAACCTGCAATCCCGCAGATGACGGCTCCCTATGAGGCAATCAAATGCAAACCCAGACCACCAGCGGTGATGACCGCTTCGATGTCGAAGATGTTGCTGCGGCGATCCGCGAAGGCCGCAGCCTGCGGCCAGCAGCGCTCTACCGGATCGTCGTCTTGGACGACCAGCTCCACGAACGTCACGTCGATCTCTCCGATCCGGTGCCGACCGGGCGCCAGATCCTTCAGGCCGCCGGATCGCGCCCGGCCGATGAGTACAGCGTTTATGCGATTTTGACCTCTGGCGAGTTCGAGGACCTGCGTCTGGACGAAACCTACGATCTGCGCGGCCGCGGTGCGGAACGTTTCGTCATCTTCCAGACTGATCGCGCGTTCAAGTTCACGATCGATGACCGGCAACTGGAGTGGGGCAAGCCCAGCATCAGCGGCCGCGTGCTCAAGGCGCTGGCCGGTGTCCCACCAGAGACCTACGACGTCTATCTCGAAGTGCGTGGCGGGGGCCAGGACATTCTGATCCGCGACGGCGACCTGATCGATCTGGGTAAGCCGGGCATCGAGCGCTTCATCACGCTAATCCGTGACACCACTGAGGGGCTGCTCACGCTGCCCGAAGCGGACCAGCGCTATCTGAGCAGCCATGGCGTGGCTTTCGAGATGGTGAGCGACGGCGCGCACACGGGCGTCATCTTCAAGCAGTTGCCGCTGCCCTCCGGAAAGCTCAACCACGCCACGGCCGATGTGCTCGTTCTCCTGCCGCCGGGCTATCCCGATGTTGCGCCGGACATGTTCTATTGCGACCCGTGGCTGACGCTGCAAAGCGTTGGGCGCTACCCGACCTGCGCTGACCAGGCCCACGCGTTCCAGGGCCGCAGCTGGCAGCGCTGGTCGCGCCACAACACAGCGTGGCGCCCGGGCATCGACGGCCTGCACACTATGCTCAAGCGCATCGAGCACGCCCTGGCGGAGGCGAAGTGATGTCGCCGGCCGCTCTGGACATCGTCCTGCTGGAGCCGCACGAGGCGGCCCTGCGCTTGCTGCTGCAAAGGGAAAACGGTGCCGAGGCGTCCGCCTACGTGCTGTTCGGCAAGGCTGACATCTCGGCAGACCCCTGGTCGGGAGTGCCTCGCACCAGATTGATCTCGCACGAAGTCATCCCCGTCGCGGCCGATGAAATGGTCTCCGCATCGCCTGTCCATGTCACATGGTCCACCCGAGGCTTCATGCGCATTCTCGGCATCGCGAAAGAACGGGGCTTGGTTGCGGGCCTGGTACACACGCATCCGAACGCGGCAGCGTTCTTCTCCGACCAGGATGACCGAAACGAGTCGGAGCTGGCCCGGACGACGTTCAACAAGGGCGTTTCCGGCCTAGCCAGCATGGTGTTCGGCCGCGATGACGCCATCGCGGGCAGGCTCTGGACTGCCCCCGGCAAGACGGTCATGGCATCCTCGATCTCGCTGGTAGGAAGCCAGATCAAGATCGCGCGCAAGGTGGCTGCGGCTGACGAAGATCAATTCCTGGCGCGGCAGGCCGCGCTCTTCGGCCAAGGGTTCAATCCAGTCGTGCGCGGGCTGCGGGTGGGTGTCGTAGGGGGCGGCGGCACGGGCAGTGCTGTCGCGATGCTATTGGCGCGGCTGGGCGTCGGCTTTCTGGGGCTGATGGACAAAGACACCATTGATGTCACCAATCTCAACCGCGTGCATGGCTCGCGCACCGCAGATGTGGACGCCGGCTTGGCCAAGGTGGACATCCTCGCGCGCGAGATTCGCGCCGCGGGTCTCGGCACCCAGGTCGTCACCAAAGACGAGTGGGTCGGCCATCCTGATCTGCGCGATCTGCTGCGCTCCTGCGACGTGCTTTTCGGCTGTACCGACGACCATCAGGGGCGGCTGACGCTTAACCGCTTGGCGCACTACTACGGCATCCCGCTGATCGATGTGGGCCTGCGCATGCGCGCGGCACGCAGCGGCGCGGACTTCGACATGACGGGGCGCGTGTCGACGATTGGGCCCGGCAAACCTT
>PKCW01000070.1 GCA_002862965.1 Pseudomonadota bacterium | reverse complement strand
GGGGGTTGTGAAACGCGGCGGGACGGCCACTGCTGGTAGGGCAATGTGACGGTTCCGACCGGATGATACTTTTCGTGCGGATGGCTGATCATACAGGGCTCCTGGGGATCGGACGGGGGGCGCCCAGGATCATCAGGGCCGCCAGGCAGGCGCTCGCAAGGCCTGGCGACCGCATCGCAGTCGCAGCGGAAGGGCTGTTGGCAGCATCAATCGGGGAGAGCTGGAGAAGGGTCTGGACATGAGGGGCACCCTGGCGAGCAAGAACGGGACAACCGGAACACGGGGTTCCGGTTCACAGTCGCTGCAGCAGGATTCCGCGTCGTACGTGAAGCATGGTCCGAATCTAATCGGCGGCGGGCAAGGCTGTCAAGGCCTTGCCGCTGCATGGCCGTCGGCCTGATCGGTCGCATTCCAGCTGCCGCCCAGGGCCCGGATCAGGTCGACGCTGGCGGCCAGGCGTTGATTCAACAGTGCGACGCTCGCCCGCTCGCTGTCCAGCAGGATCGTCTGGGCATTGACGACGTTGAGATAACCGACCAGCCCAGCCTTGTACTGATTGGTCGCGACTTCGAGCGACTGGCGTGCAAGGTCTTCCGTTTCGGACTGGGTGACGGCCTCCTGTTCCAGCACGCGCAGGGCCGCGAGTTGATCCTCGACCTCCTGGAACGCGCCCATCACCACGAGGCGATAGCTGTCGGCAGTGGCATCGACGATCGCTTCGGCCTGCTGGACCTGCGCCTTGCGCAGGCCGCCGTCGAACAAGGACAAGGCCAGGCGAGGTCCCAGCGACCAGAACCGGTTGGGGAGGCTGATCAGATCGCCGATGCTGGTGCCCTGATAACCTCCGTTGGCGGAGATCGTGAGGTTCGGAAAGTACGCGGCCTTGGCCACCCCGATCTGGGCATTGGCCGCAGCGACCCGGCGTTCGGCGGCCGCAATGTCCGGACGGCGCTCCAAAAGGGTCGAAGGGAGGCCGGGCGGCACGACCGGGATGGTGGGTTCGGCCAGCGGGGCGTGAGGAAAATCGAACTGGGCGGGCGGCCGGCCGAGCAGTACGGCAAGGGCGTGTTCCAGTTGCGCGCGCTGAATTCCCAGATCCTGCGCCTGGGCTTGAGTCGAACGCAGTTGTGTCTTCGCCTGCAGGACATCGGATCGCGAGGTCACGCCGCTTTGGTAGCGGTTCTCCGCGATTTGCAGCGAGCGCTCGTAGGCCGCTACGCTCTGGCTCAGTTTGTCCTGCAGCGTATCGTTGGCGCGCAGGGCGAAATAGACGCGCGTGAGTTGCGCCTGCATGCTGAGCCGCATGGACTGGAGGTCGGCCGCGCTCGCGGAGAGATTGGCCTCGTTCGCCTCCACCTGCCGCCGCACCCGTCCCCACAGGTCGATTTCCCAGCTGCTGCTGAGGCCGACGTTATATTGGGTGCGCGGGTCGAAATCGATCTCGGGCGTCTGAATGGCCGGCGGCCGGATCCGTAGCGCGCCGAACGGCCCGAAGCGCTGCTCGGGCAGTTGGACCGGCTCGCGGTTGAGCCCCGTCAACGGGTCCGCGATCTGGCTGCGGGTCGCGCCCGCCGAGCCGCCGACAGTGGGGAACAGCGCCGAGCGGTTGGCCGCCAGGACCGCCTGAGCCTGCCGGAACTGGCTCTCCGCGATCCGCACGTTCAGATTGCCTTTGCCCAGTTCGGCCTGCAGGTCATCGAGCCTGGGATCCCCGTAGAGCTGCCACCAGGCCCCCCGGCTTCGATGGGCGGCAGGTTCCGCCGGTTTCCAGTCCGCCATTTCCTTGTAGGCAGCCGGGGCTTCCAGTGCAGGGCGCGTGTAGTCGGGTCCCAGCTTGCAGCCACCGATGAATGTGAGGCAGACGACCATGCCGAGCCGCAGGGCCGTGGCGTGCCAGGGGGATCGCGTCGAGGGGAGGCCGGGCAGGCAGGAGGTGGGCATGGATGCGCCTTCAATCGGTGACATGGATGGGGCGGCGGTCGGTGGTCCAGTGCCGCTGGAGCCATTGATGCAGCCGGTCCATATAGAGGTAGACGACCGGGGTGGTATAGAGCGTCAGGAATTGGCTGAACAGCAATCCGCCCACGATGGCGATGCCCAGCGGCCGGCGCAGGTCGGCGCCATATCCCGTCGCGATCGCCAAGGGTAGCGCGCCGAGCGCGGCCGCCAGCGTCGTCATGAGGATCGGGCGGAGCCGGATCAGCGCCGCCTCGAAAATGGCTTCCCGGGGCGGCACGCCGGACTCCCGCTGGGTCTGAATCGCGACATCGACCATCATGATGGCGTTCTTCTTCACGATGCCGATCAGCAGGAAGAGGCTGATCAAGGCCATGGCGTTGAGTTCCACCCCCGTGATCAGCAACGCCAGGATGGCGCCGACTCCGGCGGAGGGCAGCGTGGAGAGGATCGTGATCGGGTGGATGAAGCTCTCGTAGAGTATGCCCAGCACGACGTAGATCGTGATCAGTGCGCCCAGCAGCAGCCAGGGTTCGGATGAGAGCGACTTCTTGAACGCCAGTGCCTCGCCCTGAAAGCCGCCGCGCACCGAGGCAGGCGACCCGATCTGGGTCATCGCGCGTCGTATGATCTGGTCGGCATCGCTGAGCGATACGCCGGGCGCCAGATCGAAGGACAGGGTTGCCGCGGCAAACTGACCTTGGTGATTCACGACGATGGGCCCGGTGGTCGTCTCCACATGACTGAAGGCCGACAGGGGCACCAGTGCGCCGTTCCGGGACGGAACGAACAGCTTGTCGAGGCTGGTCGGATCACGGGTGTCGGCGGGTCCTGCCGTCATTACCACGAAATACTGGTTGCGTTCGGCGTAGATGGTCGACACGGGCCGTTGACCGAACGCGTTGTAGAGCGCCGCATCGACGCGGGCCGGGTCGACACCGAGGCGCACGGCCGCGTCGCGATCGATGACCACCTTGGCATGCAGGCCACGGGTCTTGAGATCGTTGTTGACGTCGACGAGCTGCGGCGATTCCTTCAGCGCCGCCTCGAGGCGCGGCGCCCACTGATAGAGATCCTCGAGGTTGTCGCTTTGCAGGGTGTACTGGTAACGCGAGTTGGCCGGGCGCCCGCCGGGGCGGATGTCCTGCGGCCCCTGCAGGAACAGCGTGGCGCCGGGAATGTCGTTCACCTGGGTGCGCAACCGCTCCATGAC
>PKCW01000161.1 GCA_002862965.1 Pseudomonadota bacterium | reverse complement strand
GCACCTACCAGATCTTTCTGTTCTGCTTCGATGAGGCGATGGCAGGCCTGAATTTAAGTCCGGTGAAGTGGATAATTCTCTGCACGGCCTACAATTTTCCTGACCTCTCGGTGACCGAATTGGCGCGCGGCGCTGCCGTAGACAAGGCGAGCTGTGGACGATCCGCGACCGCACTCCAGAACGATGGACTGCTTCAGATCGAAATGTCCAAGCTGGATGGACGGCGAAAAGTCGTCAGGCTTACCCCTGCCGGAATCGCTCTGGTCATGAAGGGCTTAACTCGGGTGGAGAAGCTTCAGTCGCTGATCCTGGGTAGACTTGATTCTGAGGAGGCTGCCCATTTCGTGAAGGGGATGACAGCCTTCGTACACAAGACTGGCATGCAAGTGCGGCCATCGGTTCCGAAACAGTCTCCATAGCAAGGCTTCGTTGCACAAATCTCGTGAGGGATTCAGCTCATGAATCCAGCGTGGTAGCTGCATGACATGTGAAGAGCTTCGGCATGGTTTCACGATCATGTGTCAGGTGGACTCCTTTCCCCGGACAAACCCGGGCTGTTTGATCCCGGAACATCACATCGACACTCGCCGGTTCCCTTTTCACGGCAAGTTCGATCCTGCGTGAGGTTCGGGAGGTGGTGCCGGCCTGTTCATCTCGCTACACGCGCAGGCAACCACGACACCGAAGATCCGCGCCGCAATCCAGGCGGGCGGCGAACCGGCCTGGCCGGTGGCAAAGCTTTACGGGATCTCCGAGCAGTAGGTCTGGAAATGGCGCTGCCGCATCGATGACCATGACCGCGGCCAGGCGCGTTGAAACGGCTCATCTCCTGCAAGCCTGGATCGACGCCGCGAAGGATGCCTACCTGATGCCCGTCATGCGCCCTGCCCGACCCTTCGAACGCGCCATCCACGGCGGATCAGAGCGTGACTTGCCCGGGGCCCGAAGGCGAACGACCGCTCCGCCACACCAGAAGCGGACGCTCACGCCTCTGCGCCCTGTCTCAGCCCTGCGGTGCGAGCAGCGCGTCCCTGTGCGCGGTCAGGAAGTCCCGGACCGACTGGCCGGGGGTGCCGGTCAGGGTCTCAAGGTCGTCGCTGGCAACGGCCAGGCAGCCCTTCGCGATCGCCTCGTCGAACGAGGCGAAGACCCGCGCCATGAATTCGGGCAGGCCCTTGCCGATCATGGCCTGCACCAGATCCTCGGTCGGCAGGGCGACATAGGGGATATTCCTGCCGGAGATATCCGAAAGGATCGCAGCCACCTCGGCCTGACTGACCGCAGCAGGCCCGGTTATGTCCAGCGTCCTTCGGCCGGTCGAATGCATCAGCGCATGGGCGGCGGCGCGGGCGCAATCGGTGCGGGTGACATAGCCGGTCACTCCGTCGCCCGCAGCCGCGAAATGCTGGCCCATGGCGATGCTTTGCGCCCCGGCCATCAGCAACAGGTCGGCATAGAGGTTGTCGCGCAGGATCGTATGGTCGATCCCGGTTGCGGCGATCAGCTTCTCGGTCTCGTCGTGGTCGGGGGCAAAGCTGATCGGGCTGTCCGGCCCCGGGTTGGTCAGCGAGGTATAGACGATGTGCCTCACGCCCGCCGCCTGCGCTGCCGCCACAGCGTTCCTGTGCGCGGCCAGCCGTGCCCCCGGCGTCAGATCGTCGGTCGAGACGATCAGGATACGCCGACCGCCTGCAAAGGCTGCGGCCAGCGATCCGGCATCGTTGAAGTCGCCCTGGCGGACTTCCACGCCCCTGGCCTTGAGATCGGCCAGCTTCTCTGGGTTGCGCGTGATGGCGACGAGGGGGCCAACCTTCGCCTCGATGAGTCGATCCATCACCTGCCGACCCAGATGGCCGGAAGCGCCGGTGACGATGAAGGGACCGTCTTGAATGGAAGCCATGATACTTGCCTTTCTGTTGACGGGCTGGCGGCAGATCCCTCAGCCCTGGAGATGGACAGGCAGGGGATTGCCCAGCTTGCCACGGGCGAATTCCCGGCTGACCCGGAGAAGTTGCAGCATCACCTCGACCTCGGCCGCGTCGCGCGGGGCAAAGGCCATGACCGCCGTCGCCGGGATGTAGCCCAGCCGGGCCATGGGGTGCGGCTCGCCCCAGCCCTTTGCGATCAATTCGTCGACCACCGGCAGCGGCAGCATCAGATGCGACGAGCCGTCGTAGGCCGGGTGCACATGTGCGAATTCCCGGCCGATCAGGAAGGCCTCGGCCGGGCCGCAGGCGTGGTCCCCCGGCAGGACCAGCGCTTCGGCGCCCGGCACCGAGATGCCCGAGCGGCGGCGCTCGACAAAGGGCAGCTCGAACGCCCGGCGTTTGAACAGCGCATGGACCTCGGCCGGGGAATTCTGCGAGACCTGTTCATGCGGCGCGCAATCTGTGGTCCGGGGGCGGGGTCCGGGGCGGGGGGGCAACTCGAAACTCATGGCATCACCCGAACCGGAAGGCGCTTTCGACCGCGCCCATGACGTGATCCTCCAGCGTCTTGACGCCGCGATCGGTTCCGGCGGCGCCTGCGACCACATGGAGCGGGATCAGGTGTTCCTCGCGCGGGTTGGCCTCGCGCGCGCCGGGCGCCTGCGACCAGGCGGCGAGCATCGCGTCGCGTCGCGCGGGATCGTCCTGCGTGGCGGCGGCGCCCAGCCAGCGGTCGAAGTCGGCTCCGGCCACCGGACCCCTGGCCCCGCCACGCATGGCCCGCATCATCACCGCCATGTTGTGATAGGTGTTGCCCGAACCGATGATCAGCACGCCCTCGTCACGCAAGGGTGCCAGTGCGCGCCCCGCTGCCAGATGGGCTTCGGGGTCGAGGTCGGCGCGCAGGCTCAGCTGCACGGTGGGGATGTCGGCGGCCGGAAAGGCCACCTTCAGCGGCACGTCGGTTATCCTCTTTGCTTCTATTAGCCAGTGCAATGAGGTCGGCGTTCACAGCACCTTTGATGGCGTCGCGCTTTTCGTCAACAAAGGTTCTTAATATTTGCCGCTCTCGTAATATACCCTAACGTAGCTCAGTGTCACCAGCACATGCAGGATCATGTTTCAGGCGTCGACCGAGTCTTCGCCTGCGTGCGAACGCCGTCGAGCGATAATCAATGAGAGTAATAGTTCCATCAGAAAGCCACGGTTTCCTAGGTGCTGTCCTAAGACGTGGAGCAACATCGGCAAGCACCTTGTGTGTGTGACCT
>PKCW01000266.1 GCA_002862965.1 Pseudomonadota bacterium | reverse complement strand
CTTCGAGCAGGGCGCATCCGGCCGCCGGGCCGCGGCCCAGGCGCCGGCCGTGGCCGAGCCGTGGGACGACCTGCCGTCGCAACTGCGCCGCCGCGCGCCGCCGGCGCTGCCGGAGGTGTCCGAGATGCAGGTGGTGCGGCACTACACGCGCCTGTCGCAGCGCAATTTCTCCATCGACATCCAGTTCTATCCGCTGGGCTCCTGCACCATGAAATACAATCCGCGGGCGTGCAACACGCTCGCCATGTTGCCCGGCTTCCTGAACCGCCATCCGCTGGCCCCCGCCGCGCGCGGCCAGGGCTTCCTGGCCTGTCTGCATGAACTGCAGGAGATCCTGCAGGCGGTGACCGGCATGCAGGCGGTCTCGCTCACGCCCATGGCCGGCGCCCAGGGCGAGCTGGCCGGCATGGCCATGATCCGTGCCTATCACCGCGCCCGCGGCGATCTGGCGCGGACCGAGGTGCTGGTGCCCGATGCCGCGCACGGCACCAATCCCGCTACCGCGGTCATGTGCGGCTTCCAGGTGCGCGAGATTCCCACGGACGCCTCCGGGGATGTCGATTTCGCCGCGCTGGAGGCGGCGCTGGGACCGCGCACGGCGGCCATCATGCTCACCAATCCCTCCACCCTGGGCGTTTTCGAGCGGCGCATCGGCGAGATCGCCGAACGGGTGCATGCCGCAGGCGGCCTGCTCTATTACGACGGCGCGAACCTGAACGCCATTCTGGGGCAGGTGCGACCCGGCGACATGGGCTTCGATGTGGTCCATGTGAATCTGCACAAGACCTTCGCCACGCCCCACGGCGGCGGCGGACCCGGCGCCGGCGCGGTGGGCGTGGGCGAGCGACTCCAGCCTTTCCTGCCCACGCCTTACGTGCTCAAGGAGGGGGAACGCTATCGCTGGGCCGAGCGCGCCGATTGTCCGCAGAGCATCGGTCGGCTGTCGGCCTTCATGGGCAATGCCGGGGTGCTGCTGCGCGCCTATGTCTATGCGCGGCTGCTGGGCAGCGAGGGCATGGCGCGGGTGGGAAGCTACGCGACCTTGAGCGCCAACTACCTGCTCGCCCGACTGCGGGAGGTGGGCTACGAGCCGGCTTATCCCGAGCGCCGCGCCAGCCATGAATTCACGCTCACCCTCAAGGGCCTGGCTGCCCGCACCGGTGTCACGGCGCTCGATGTGGCCAAGCGCCTGCTCGATTACGATTTTCATGCGCCGACCGTCTATTTCCCGCAACTGGTGCCCGAGTGCCTGTTGATCGAGCCCACGGAGACCGAGAGCAAGCAGGATCTGGATCGCTTCGTCGCCGCCATGGCCGCGATCCTGGCCGAGGCCGATGAGGCGCCCGAACGGCTGCGGGCGGCGCCGCACCACTTGCCGGTGCGGCGGCTCGATGAAGTGCGCGCCGCGCGCGAACCCGATTTGCGCTGGCAGGCACCGGCCGTTTCCCAGGCTTGAACCCGACCCCATCAGGACCCTCCATGAACGCATTGATCAGCGGCTCCCTCGCCTTCGACACCATCATGGTGTTCCCGGAACGTTTCCGGGACCACATCCTGCCCGAGAAGGTGCACATGCTGAACGTGTCCTTCCTGGTGCCGGAACTGCGCCGGGAGTTCGGGGGCTGCGCCGGCAACATCGCCTACAACCTGCGCCTGTTGGGTGGGCAGGGCCGGCCGCTGGGAACGGTGGGCGAGGATTTCGGGCCCTACCGCAACTGGCTCGAGCGCTGCGGCATCGATCAGCGGGACATCCTGGCGATCGAGGGCAGCTATACGGCGCAGGCGTATATCACCACCGATCTCGACGACAACCAGATCACGGCTTTCCATCCCGGCGCCATGAACCACGCGCATGAAAATCCGGTGCGCCCGGCGAGCGATATCGGCCTGGGGGTGGTGGCGCCGAACGGCCGCGAGGGCATGCTGTCCCACGCGCGGCAATTCGCCGAGGCCGGCATCCCGTTCCTCTTCGATCCCGGGCAGGGGCTGCCGATGTTCAACGGCGGCGATCTCATGGCCTTCATCGATCAGGCAAACTGGGTCGCGGTCAACGAATACGAGGCGGCGCTGCTCGAGGAACGCACCGGGCACACGCTGGAACGGCTCGCCGGGCGGGTGGAGGCGCTGATCGTCACCCGTGGCGCCCAAGGCTCATCCATCTACGCGCGCGGCACGGAAATCGCCATTCCGCCCGCCAAGCCCGAGGCCGTGCGCGACCCGACCGGCTGTGGCGACGCCTATCGTGCCGGCCTCCTCTTCGGCCTGCAGCGGGGGCTGGACTGGGCGCTCACCGGCCGGGTCGCCTCGCTGATGGGCGCGATCAAGGTCGCGCATCCGGGCACCCAGAATCATCGTTTCGATTTCGCCGAGTTCGATACGCGCTTCCGCGATGCCTTCGGTATCGCACTGGACTGATGCGCCGGCACGCGGGGGCATGATTCGCATGCTGGGCTGGCTTGTGCTGGTTGCGGCCGGCTACGGTCTCATTTACCTGCTGTCGACGGAATACCGGCCGGCGCGCTACGGCGCCCTGCTGTGCACCGACCCCGCGGCACTGCCGGGGGGGCGCTGGAACAGCGCCTATGACGGCGCCTGGCTGGGCGCTCAGGCTTGCCTCTATGATCCGGCCCATCACGCGCTCGATGATGTTCCGCCCGTGACCGATCCCCGGACGTTCGATCCGCAGGCGCCCCTCCTGGTCTATGTCAATGGCGCCAATCACCGCGTGGACTGGACCCTGCCCGAGCTGCACCTGCTGGCGCAGCAGACCGGCGGTCCGGTGGTGGCCGTCTACAATGCGACGGAAGGCGGACGGGTCTTCGATGCCATCCATGATGCCCGTCAAGGCGCCGCCAGCCCGCCGGTCAAAACCTTGAGCGACACCATCGTTGCGCGCGTGAGCGCCGGTCGGGAGATCCATCTCAAGGCCAACAGCCAGGGCGCCATCCATCTGAGCCATGCGCTGGTGGCGGTCCGTACGGGGCTGGCGCAGCGCATGCGGCCGGACGAGGTGACGGCCGCACTGGATCGCATCTGCGTGGAAACGGCCGGCGGCGCGGCCAGCCGCTGGATCGACGGGCCGCGCTATGTGCATTACGTCAACCGGCGCGACCCGGTTCCCAGACGCGCCGGTGTCTTGTCCGCCGGAGCCCATCCCGGCGCCGGCGCCGTCATTGCGACATTCAGCGATTTCGATGCCG
>PKCW01000117.1 GCA_002862965.1 Pseudomonadota bacterium | reverse complement strand
AGCAGATCGACGATCTTGCCCTTGCCTTCGTCGCCCCACTGGGCGCCGATCACGATGACATTCTTGCCCATGATGTCCTTTCCCGGCCGGCCTGCGAGACCGGCGATCGATTTCAGGGATTCCACGCCTCGAGCCGCCATTGACCGTCCTGCCGGTTGAGGCGGCGATCGATGTTCAGTCCGTCCGGCAACGCATTATCCTCGCCCAGCGCACGCACCACCCGCTCGCCCTGATGACGCAGCGCCGTCACGGCCACCTCGAGCGCCTCATCCTCGCCCGCCACCGGGGCCCAGATGGCGCCGGTCTGCACGCCGGCAGACGCGCTGCCGGCCGCATGGAGGACGTGCAGATCGGCGCTGAAGCCGGTCGCCGGGCGGGCGCGGCCGAAGATCTCGCCGACGTGATCATACCGGCCGCCACGCGCGAGATCCTGGCCGCGCCCCGGCTGGAACGCGGCAAACACCACACCGGTGTGATAGTCGTAACCGCGCAGCTCCGAGAGGTCGAGATGCACCGTGACGGCCGGATAGCGCCCGGCGATGTGCCCGGCCAGCGTCGCCAGCTCGGCCAGTGCCGCCGCGACACCGGGCCCTGCCGCCGCCAGCGCCGCCCGGGCCCGCGCCATCACCTCCGGCGGACCGTTGAGATCGGGCAAGGCCCAGAGCCAGCCGGCGACCTCGCGCGGCATCGGATGCGCATCGAGAAACAGCCGCAGTTCCGGCATCGCCTTGCGCTGGAGCAGGTGGAACAACCGTTGTTCGTCCTGCGCCGCCAGTCGGGCTTCACGCACCAGGGCCCGGTAGATGCCCACATGCCCGAGGTCCAGATGCAAGTCGTCCACGCCCGCGCGCAGCAGCATCTCCAGCATCAGGGACATGGCCTCGAGATCGCTACCCAGCCCGGCGTCTCCAAACAGCTCGGCGCCGATCTGGAGCGGGCAACGGGACCCGCCATGCGCCTCCGGGCGCGTGTGCAGCACGGGGCCCAGATAGCAGAGCCGCCGCGGTCCCTCGCCGTCCAGCACCTGCGCGTCGATGCGTGCGGCCTGCGGCGTGATGTCCGCTCGTATGCCCATGAGCCGACCGCTGAGCTGATCGGTGATCTTGAAGGTTTCGAGGTCCAGATGCCGACCGGTTCCGGTCAGCAACGATTCCAGATACTCGATCAGCGGCGGATCGATGGCGTCGTAACCCCAGGACCAGAACAGGTCCATGAGGGTGCGCCCGAGCAGGTCCAGTTCCCGCGCCGCCGGCGGCAAGACCTGCGTCACGGCGTCGGGCAAGAGCCAGGGATTGTGTTTGCGCATGACGGCCGGGCCTTTTGTCAGCGAGCAGCGCGCACGATCAGCCAGCCGCTCATCAGGCTGGCGACGCCCACCAGCCGAACCACCCGCTGCGGAAGGGCGCAAAGCCGTTGGAGCCCGCGCTGCCAGATCCGGGGGACGGCCGCCGGCAACGCCCCCTCGAGAACCATCACCAGACCGATTGCGACCAACAGATCATCCGACATGCCGGTCAGCGCGCCGCAGGCTGCGCGGCGCCTCGCGACAGCGACCGGAAGTAATCAAAGAACTCGCTGTCGGTCGACAGCACCAGGGTCGTGTCGCCGCTGCCCAGCGCTTCCCGATAAGCCTGCATGCTGCGGTAGAAGGCGTAGAAATCGGGCGCGGTCTCATGGGCCTTGGCGAAAATCTCGGCGGCAAGCCGATCGCCCTCTCCGCGCAGACGCTCGGCGTCCCGGTAGGCCTCGGCCAACATCACCTCGCGCTGACGATCGGCGTCGGCACGCACGCCTTCGGCCGCCTCCTCGCCTTCGGCGCGCAGTTCACGCGCCGTTCGCGCGCGCTCGGCTTCCATCCGTGCAAAGACCGAGCTGCTGACCTCATTGGGCAGGTCCATGCGCTTGATGCGCACCTCCTTGACCTCCACGCCCAACTCGCTGCTCTGACGCGACGCCAGGCCCGTCATGGTTTGGGTGAGGGCGAAGCGATCCCCGGACACGGCTTCCTGCACGGTGCGCCGACCGAATTCGCTGCGCAGCCCGTCCTTCACGATCTGCTCCAGCCGCTGCGCCGCGACGAATTCGCTGCCGCCGGTCGCGCGGTAGTAGCGCGCCACGTCGTCGATGCGCCATTTCACATAGAAGTCGACGATGAGGTTCTTCTTTTCCTGCGTCAGGAAACGCTCCGGCGCCATATCCAGAGTCTGGAGTCGGCCGTCGAAGAGGCGCACCCCGTCGAGCATCGGCACTTTCACATGCAAGCCCGGCGGGACGTCGGTTTCGACCATCTCGCCGAGTCGCAGCAAAATGGCCCGGTCACGGATGTCCACGACATAAAAGGCGCTCGAAGCCACCAGCGCGATCAGCAGCAAGGCGGCGCCGACGATCATGCCCGATCCTTTCATCGCGAGCCCCCCCGATCGTTGCGGTCCAGACCCAACTGCGGTTCACGCGGCCGATGCCGCGCCGCCGGATCGGGCGACGGGGCCCCGGGCACGGCCGTCTCGGGCGTGCGGGGAGGGGCGTCCTTCATCCATTTGTCGAGCGGCAGGTACATCACGTTGTTCCCCTTGCCCCCGTCGACCATGACCTTGGGATTGGCGCGCAACACCTGCTCCATGGTTTCCAGATAGAGCCGCCGCCGCGTCACTTCCGGCGCCTGGCGATACTCCCCGGCGAGACCCGAAAAGCGGTCCGCCTCACCCTGTGCTTCCGCCACACGGCGCTCCCGATAACCCTGCGCCTCTTCCAGTTGTCGTGCCACGGCGCCGCGCGCCGCGGGCACGATGGCGTTGGAGTAGGCATAGGCCTCATTGATGATGCGCTGCTTGTCCTCGCGCGCCTTGATCGCGTCCTCGAAGGCCGACTGGACCTGCTCCGGTGGCTGGGCGTCCTGCAGGTTGACGGACGTGACCGCGAGGCCCGTGCCGTAGGTGTCGAGCGTCTTTTGCAACAAGGCCTGCGTGCGCGCCGCCACCTCGCTGCGACCCTCGCCCAGCACGAAATCCATGGTGCTCGTTCCCACCACTTCGCGCACGGCACTGATCGTCGCATCGCGCAGGGTGCCTTCCGGCTCACGGACGTTGAACAGGAAGTGCTCGGCGTTGCCGACGCGATACTGCACGGCGACCTCGACGTTCACGATGTTCTCATCGCGGGTCAGCATCAGCCCCTTGTGCGTGCTGGTGCGAATGCTGTCGAC
>PKCW01000228.1 GCA_002862965.1 Pseudomonadota bacterium | reverse complement strand
GATCGACGAGCATCCACCATGCCGACGACCCTGTCTGCATTGGTCGACGCCTCCCGCCGTGACAGAATGAAGCCGTTTTCCCCTGAGCCTAAACCACTTCCTCCGGAACGCAAGCCCGCCGCCATGTCCGCGTCGGCTCCGCGCCTGACTCACCCGGTGCAGCCATGACCCCGCGCCTCGGAAAATCACGCCGGCCAGACGGCATGAGCCTGTTTTTTCTTGCACTTTCGCTCGTGGCCGGCGCGCTGCTCTACCGCCGCAGCGGACTGGATGCCATCGGCGCCGGACTGGAAAAAGGCGCGATGCTCCTGATCTCGGTCAGTCCGGTGGTCCTTCTGGCCCTGTTGCTCGCGGCGTATGCGCAGACGCTCATCCCCCATCAGTGGGTCGAGGCACGCCTCGGCCAGGGCAGCGGGCGCGGCGGCACGGCGCTGGCCTGTCTGGCCGGCGCGCTGATGCCGGGCGGCCCCTTCGCCGCATTTCCCGTCGTGCTCGTCCTGCGCCAGTCGGGCGCGGCGCTCGGCACCTGCGTCGCGTTCCTCACCGCCTGGTCGGTGCTCGGGTTGCATCGCATGATCATCTGGGAGATTCCGTGGCTGGGGTGGCGCTTCGCAACCCTGCGCTGGCTGATCTCCCTGCCGCTGCCCTGGCTGGCGGCCTGGACCATGCACCGTCTCGACGCGCGGCGTCGTCGGCCGGGCGCCGCCTGATGGGCTCGGCGCTGGTGGTGCTGACGATCGTGCTGGGCGCGTTGGCCGCGCTTGCGCACCGGCGCGACCCTGCCTTGCACGGCCGGGCCATCGGCATTGCCCGGGATCAGTTGCGGCTGATCGCGCTGCGCCTGCCACTCGCCCTGATGGCGGCCTCGTTGCTGGGGGAACTGCTGCCGCGCGGCCAGATGGCCGAGCTGCTGGGGCCGCAGAGCGGCTGGCAGGGGATCATGCTCGCGAGCGCCTTTGGCGCCCTGCTTCCCGGCGGGCCGATGGTGAGCTTTCCCTTCGTGATTCTTCTCCAGCAGGCCGGGATGGGATTCGCGCCGCTGGTGGCCCTGATGACCGCCTGGTCCGTCCTCGCCGTGCATCGCGTGCTGAGTTTCGAATTGCCGCTCATGGGGCCGCGCTTCGTGTCATTGCGCATACTCGCCTCACTGGCGTTGCCGTTGATCGCCGGGGCGCTGGCCACGCTGGTCGATCCGGCGGTCCTGCGGGGCTGACCGCCGTCGCGGTGGCGTGCACGGGCCGTCCGGCAGCGGTATGGCGGCCGCTGCGCCAGCCGTCCGTCGGAAGCCCCATGATCCAGATCAATGTCCTTCCCGGCCGCTGACGATAAGTTCACCTCCGGGCTGCGCAGGCAGTCACGACCGAACACACAAGGTAGGTGAACGATGAATCGAATCATGAAGCGTCCATGGGCGGCAGCCGCGGCGATGTCGATGCTTGGCCTCTGCGGCACGGCGAGCGCCTATGAGGCCGGCGACGTCCTGCTGCGTGCGGGTCCCACCTGGGTCCTGCCCAATGACGACAGCAGCGCCGTCAAGCCCATCCCCGGCAGCGGCGTCGAAGTCGACGATGGCATCAGCCTCGGCTTTTCGGTCACCTACCTCATCACGCCCCAGATCGGCGTGCAGTTGCTGGCTGCCCTGCCCTTCGAGCACGACATCAAGGGCAAGGGATCGCTGGGTGGCGTCGACATCGGCAGCGTGAAGCACTTGCCGCCCACCGTGACGCTGCAGTGGTATCCGGCGCTCGGCGTGGACTGGGTGCAACCCTACGTCGGCGCGGGCCTCAACTACACGACTTTCTTCGATGAAGACGCCGACGGCGAGCTCGAGGCCATCGTCGGCAAGACCAAGATCTCCTTGGACGATTCCTGGGGTTATGCCCTCGAGCTTGGCGCCGACTGGCGGGTGTCCGATCGCTGGTTCGTCAACACGAGCCTGTGGTACCTCGACATCGCGACCGATGCCACCCTGAAGACCGCCGGGGCCGGCACGCTGAAAACGGACGTCGACATCGATCCGTTGGTGCTCATGGTCGGGGTCGGCATGCGCTTTTGAGGCCGCGCCGCGGCGGTCGGTCTGCCGGGGACAGGGACGTCCCCGGACCGGCCGGCCACCGGATCGACGCCGCGCTTCGTGCGATTGCCAAGGGAACCGGATTGGGGTTGAATCACGTCCATCGTTGCGTGCCCACCCGGCCCGAGGAAACCCCGACGCATGAATGCCACCGCCCATGCCTTTGACGTCACCCTTCAGGATTTTCCGGACCGTGTCATCGACGCGTCCAGGACCCAGCCGGTTCTGGTCGACTTCTGGGCCACCTGGTGCGCTCCCTGCAAGACCCTGAAGCCGGTGCTCGAGCAGCTCGCGCAGGACTACGGCGGCGCCTTCCTGCTGGCCAAGGTCGACATCGACAAGGAACAGGCCCTGGCCAGTCACCACGGCGTGCGCAGCGTGCCCACGGTGCTGCTCTACAAGGATGGGCGCCCCGTGGACGGCTTCACCGGCGCCCAGCCGGAAGGCGCGATCCGCGCCCTGCTCGCGCATCACGGCATCGAGCCGCCACCGCTGTCCACGCTGGAGGAGGGCTTGCAGGCGCTGGACGTCGGCCGTCTGGATGCCGCCCAGCGGCTGCTGGAGGCTGCGCTGACCGAAGAGCCCGGCAATGCCCAGGCCATCGTCGCGCTGGCGGTCGATGAGGGGCCCAAGCACGCGCCGGCGCGGATCGAGACCGTGGCCGAACGCTCGGGCAATGGCTTCAAGCTGAACGGGGCCAAGGGCTTTGTGCTGGACGGCCATGTCGCCGATGCGGTGATCGTCGCGGCCCTGACCGAAAACGGGCTGACGCTGTTCCTCGTCGATCCGAAAACGGCGGGCGTCGAGATCGAGCGCACCGTCATGGTCGATGCGCACAATGCGGCGCGGGTGACGTTGACGGATGTCGAGGTCGACGCCGATGCGGTGATCGGTTCCGTCGACGGCGGCGAGGGACTGCTGGAAGGCGCGCTGAATCTGGGGCGGGCCTGCGCCGCGGCCTCGTTGAACGGAGCGGGGGACCAGGCCTTCCAGACCACGCTGGAGTATCTGCGCACGCGGAAGCAGTTCGGCAAATTGATCGGCGAGTTCCAGGCGCTGCAGCATCGCTCGGCGCACCTGTTCGCCGAGATCGAGATCGCCCGGGCGGCGGTGATGGGGGCGCTGACGGC
>PKCW01000247.1 GCA_002862965.1 Pseudomonadota bacterium | reverse complement strand
CGTCGGCCTCACGCAGAAAGCCGATGATCTGCTCTTCCGAAAAACGCTTCTTCACGTCCAATCTCCTTCGTCTGGGGGATTGGACTCCAAACCACACCGCTACTCAAATGCGGGGGGACGTCGTTTTGATGACAAGTGGCCGCACCGACCATGGTATAACGCGCCGGGGGCGCACAAGCGTGTGATGCTGCCACTCCTGAGTCGCCTTGGATCAGAGAAATCCGATCGACGGCTTTGGACCTTCCTTCAGTGCGCATTCGGCGTCGAGCGCCGCCACCAGCATGGCGGGCGATCCAATGGGGCGAAAACGATGTTGCCGCGACACGACGGCGAAATCTCCGGGTGTCAGCCTCTCCAGGCGATTCATCTTCGGCCGCAGATCGGGTGATGGCGCCTTGAGATGAAGTTGCACGCAGTAACATTGCAGCAATTTCCAGCCTTGCTCGGGCCGCATGTAGTCGAATTTCACTTTGAGATCAAAGCGGCGCAGTGCGGCCTGATCGAGGCCGTCCATCAGGTTCGTCGATGCGATGAACACGCCGTGAAAGAATTCCATCTGCGTCAGCATTTCGTTGACCAGGCTCACCTCCCAACCCCGTTGCGCCCCACGCCGATCCGCTAGGAAGCTGTCCACCTCGTCGATCAGCAGCAGCGCGCCGTCGTCTTCAGCCTGACGAAATGCGCGGGCGATGTTTTTCTCGTTCTCGCCGACCCACGGCGACATCAGGTCCGATGCGCGCCGGATCAGGAGCGGGACGCCCATCTGCTGAGCCAGCCAGTGGCCGTAGGCAGTCTTTCCGGTGCCGGGTGGCCCGTACAAACAGAGTCTTCCGGAACCCAAGCTGGTCATCCGCGTCGCGATTGCGGCCAAATCGGCATCGGCCTGAATGAATGACGGATCATAGATCGGGGGCAGCCCGCCTGGATTGGGCGGCGGGAGCAGTCTATGGCCTTGTGCCAGAAGGGTGTTGTTGGTCAATCGCTCGAAGGCGGCCGCAGCGCTGGTTTGCGCAAGCTCACCACGGATGGCGCGTATGACCGAGGCCGCTTTGGTCACGACGGCGGGTGCCAGCGCCTCTGTTCTGGCGATACGGGCGATGGCCTCGTCGTCCAGGAGGTCGCCGCAAGCGTTCCGCAGGATCGATTCGCGCTGTTTCTGCGGCGGCACCGGCAGTTCGAACACCATGTCGAATCGACGAATGAAGGCGGGGTCGAGGCTGGCGACGGAATTCGACAGCCAGAGCGTCGCCACGGGATTTTCTTCCAGCATCCGATTGATCCACGCTTTGCGTAGCTGAGCCGTACTCTTTCGACCAAGGAAGCCGTCGCCATCGTTGAAGGCATCCTCGACCTCGTCAAACACGATCAGCGCGCGGCGTGGCGCAAAGAAGCTCTGCGCGGCGCGAAAAGCGCGCAGGCGGCGCTCCCCGCTGACCGGATCCCCATCGGTATCCTCGGCAGCGACCTCGAACAACTCACAGCCCAGTTCCTTCGCCAGAGCGCGGGCGAGTTGCGTTTTGCCCGTTCCGGGCGCGCCATGAACAAAGATGTTGACGCCGCGTCGGCTCGTCGTGACGGCATGCCGCAAATAGGGGCACAGAATCTCGAGCGAAGGGTGGATGTGGCCATACTCGGCCAAGCCGAGCTGCGCGGGACCGGCGGCGCAGACCGTGCCGCGTAACAGGCTGATGGGATCGGCCTGGGCGGAGATCATCTGATCGGCAAAATCATCAGACAGCAGGTCCAGCTTGGCGCGCAACGCACCGGTCCCGCTCCGGTCAACCGATACCAGGCCGGAGCGGGCGAGAATCGCGTCGGCGCTCAGCGATGCGCGGATTTCAGACTCCGGCACATCCAGAATGACGGACAGGGCGTGAAATACCCTGACGGAGGAGAGCGTGCCGAGCCAGTCTGCCGCGTCGTCCAGCATGCGTTCGCTGTGGATGGAAACGACGAACTCCAGGATCCTGCAATCGATCGCGCTGAGCCCGACCAGGTCGGACAACTGGCGAATATTCTCTCGCAGACAGTACGGCAGCAGCGCTTTGGCCGCTTGCTTTTCCGCTTTTCGGTGCAGTTCCCGCAATGCGGACTGAACCGCTCTCGGATCGAACCCATCCTGATCCGGATCGATCCAGTGGGCCAGACCCAGGACTTCCGCCACGGCGTCACTGTTGAAGCCATGAGCACCGATGAGCTCCCGATGGGCGCCGAGCGGCACCAGGATACGGAGCAACCAGAGTCGAATGGCCGGTTCCATCGTCAGCGACGGTTTGGAGTGACGCGCGCGCGGCTTGAACATAGGGCTCTCCTGTTCGGGAAAACCATCTTAGGGAAAGATACGACGTAATGTGTCGCATGAGACATGTTGCGTGGAAGTCGATGCGAGGCGCCGCGCGATCGATTCCGCACCCTTCGGTCCAGTCGACCGCGCTGCCGTCAGCTCGGGGGGACGTGGTGGTACCCGGGTCGATCAGGGCTGATAGACTCGGTCTCACGATGCACCACCCGGACGGTGATGATGGCGCTGCAAAATTTGCTACAGGCTGACGAATGTCGCGGAATGGACGACATCCGCGCTCAAATCGACCGGATCGATCGGGCCGTCGTCGGCCTGATCGGGCGGCGCTACCGATACGTGCTGGCGGCGGCCCGGTTCAAGACCTCAGAGACGTCTGTCAGGGCGCCCGAACGGTTCGCAGCCATGCTTTCGAAGCGGCGCGAATGGGCCGTGGAGGAAGGCTTGAACGCCGATGTGATCGAAAAGCTCTACGCGGATCTGGTGGGGCATTTCATCGACGAGGAAATGCGGCGCTGGAAGGCCGGGCACGTCCCGGACTGAGCCTTGCGACCCGGGTAGCGCGGCAAGTCGCTCGGGGATTCTTGCCGGAAGGCCGGCTGGCAAGGCTGCCAGCACGGTCAGGGGATGACGATGGCGCCGCGACCGGGTCACCCGAACGGACGGCCCGGATGGCGTCTGCCGGCGCGTCAGCGCGGCCGGCGGCCGGGCGAGTCGATGCGGCCGCGCCGGTCGCCGGGCCGGCTGGAGCGGTCGCGCGCCGGTCGGCCATCGTCCCGGTGGCGGGGGGCGCCGGCGCCGTTCGAGGCGTTGGCGCGCGGCGGTCGCTGACCCGGGCGCGGTCCGCGCGGCGTCTCGGGATGTGCGACGACTTCGCCGGCCAGCGGCGCCGAACCGAGCTCGAAGCCGGTGATCA
>PKCW01000151.1 GCA_002862965.1 Pseudomonadota bacterium | reverse complement strand
CGACCGGCGACGACACGGGCGGGGCCTACGTCCTCCGCACAAGCGACGACGGCGCGTCCTGGGCCCAGGTCGCGGAGCTCGTCGAGTCTGACGCGCAGGGCGCTGCGGGCGACGGGGCAAAGGTCGTGGCGCTCGCTGGTGACTTCGTCGCGGTCGGATGCCCGCAGAAGGACGGCACCGTGGGCGCCGTCTACTACTTCTGATCGTCCGACGCGCTGCCGAGGACCTGGGACGGCCCCGATCGGGGCCGTCTCCATTTGTGCCGTGCCATCTCGCGTGCGGCGCTGCTATCCTGAAGGTCCGTTTCCAGCGGGAGGCCCCCATGGACCCTGTTCCAGAAACCGACGCCGAATGGCGCGAGCGGCTCAGCCCCGAGCAATACCGCATCACTCGCCAGTGCGGCACCGAACCGGCCTTCACCGGGATCTACCACGACTGCAAGACACCCGGGCTTTATCGCTGCGTCTGCTGCGCCGCGCCGCTGTTCGCGTCCACCACCAAGTACGATTCCGGCTCGGGTTGGCCGAGTTTCTGGACGCCCGTGTCGGAGGCGGCGCTGACCCGTCGCGAGGACGCCAGCCACGGCATGCGGCGCATCGAGGTGCGCTGCGCACACTGCGACGCGCATCTGGGGCATGTGTTTCCGGACGGCCCGACGCCGACGGGCCTGCGCTACTGCATCAACTCCGCCGCGCTGGATCTCGAGCCCGAGGCTGACGGACCGCTCAACAACTCCTCGGCGCGCTGATACCATTTGCCCTTTTGGCTGTCTTGCGGCTTTGAGGTCCTGCTTTGAAACACGCTATTGCGCGCTGGCTGTCCCAGGCGATTGCCCAGATCCCCGATTGTGGCGAGGACGTGCGCGGCCTGACGGCGCAGCTCGAGCGCACCCGCGATGCGGCCCATGGCGACTTCGCCACCAACTGGGCGCTCGTGGCCGCGCCGCGCGCCGGGCGCAAGCCGCGTGAGCTGGCCGAGGTGCTGGTCCGGCATTTGCCGGCGCATCCGCTGGTCGCGGCCGTCACGATTGCCGGACCGGGATTCGTCAACATCCGCCTCGAGCCCGACGCCTATCACCAGGCGCTGCGCGAGCTCCTGGCGGCGGGCGAGCGCTACGGGCAGATCGACTTCGGTCAGGGTCAGCGCGTGCTGCTCGAGTTCGTTTCCGCCAACCCCACCGGGCCGCTGCACGTCGGCCATGGTCGCGGCGCCGCCTATGGCGCCAGTCTGGCCAACGTCCTGCGCACGGCGGGCTATCGGGTCGAGTGCGAGTACTACATCAACGACGCCGGCCGGCAGATGGACATCCTGGCGGCGAGCGTCTGGCTGCGCTATCTCGAGCTGTGCGGTGAAACGCTGACCTTCCCCGCCAACGGCTACCGCGGCGATTACCTGCTGCCGATCGCGCACGATCTGCTGGCGCAGGCGGGCATGACCCTGCGGCATCCGGCGGCGGCGGTGTTTGCAGGACTGCCGCCCGATGAACCCGACGGCGGCGATCGCGAACGCTATATCGATGCCCTGGTCGCCCGGACACGGGAGTTGCTCGGCGAAGCCGGTTACGCGCGGGTGTTCAACGCCGGGCTCGACTCCATCCTGTCGGACATCCGCGACGATCTGGCCGAGTTCGGCGTCACCTACGATCGCTGGTATTCCGAGCGCAGCCTCGCCATGAGCGGCGCGCTGGAAGGCACGCTGCAGACGCTGCGCGAGAGCCCTCACACGGAAATGCGCGACGGCGCCCTGTGGTTTCGCGCCACGGCGTTCGGCGATGAGAAGGATCGCGTGGTGGTGCGCGAAAATGGCGCGCCCACCTATTTCGCCTCCGACATCGCCTATCACCTCGACAAATACCGGCGCGGCTTCGATCGTCTGATCGACATCTGGGGCGCGGATCATCACGGCTACGTGCCGCGCGTGAAGGCCGCCCTCACGGCCCTGGGCGAGGAGGCCGACCGGCTCAGCGTGCTGCTGATCCAGTTCGCCATCCTCTACCGCGGCAAGGAAAAGGTGTCCATGTCCACACGGGCCGGCGAGTTCGTGACCTTGCGCGAGCTGCGCGCCGAGGTCGGCAACGACGCGGCGCGGTTCTTCTACGTGTTGCGTTCGCATGAGCAGCACCTGGACTTCGATCTGGAACTCGCCAAGTCGCAGAGCGCCGACAACCCGGTCTACTACGTGCAATATGCCCACGCCCGCGTGTGCAGCGTATTCGGCCAGCTCGCGGAGCGCGGCGCGTCCTTCGATGCCGCCGCCGCCGATCTCGCGCAACTGACCAGCCCGCACGAAACCGCGCTGCTGGTGGCGCTGTCGCGCTACCCCGAGACCATCGAGGCCGCCGCTCGGCAATGCGCGCCGCACCACCTCGCCCACTACCTGCGCGATCTGGCGCAGGATTTCCATGCCTATTACAACGCCCAGACCTTCCTCGTGCCCGATGCCGGACTGCGCAACGCGCGTCTGTGCCTGATCGCCGCCGCGCGCCAGGTGTTGCGCAACGGGCTCGGTGTGCTGGGCGTTTCGGCACCCGAACGGATGTAGAGATGGCCGGTCGCCCGCGTCCCCAACCCTCGCGTCGCCCGGCAGCGCGCAACCGGCGACGATCCGCAGGCTACCCGGCACGGGTGAGCCTGCCGGGCTGGGCCTGGTTGCTGCTGGGGCTCGCCTTGGGGGCAGCCGGTGCCGCGCTGTTCTACATCGTTCAGAACCAGCCCGCGCGCCAGCCGATCGTGCAGGCGCCGGCCGGCACGCCGGCACCCGCAGCGACGCCACCGCAAAGCGCGCCGGCTCCGAAGGTGCCGTCCGCGGCGGCCCGGCCCGACCCCGATCGGTTCGAGTTCTACGAGTTGTTGAAGGAAGGCGAACAGATCGTTTCCGTGCCCGAAAAAGGCAAGGCGGCGCCGGCGGTATCGGCGCCCGCCGCCCGCACCCCGGCCGCTCCGACCCCGGCAGCCGAACCCGCCACCGTCGCGCCCGCGTCCCCGCCGGCGCGTTACATTTTGCAGGTGGGCTCCTACCGGACGTTCGAAGACGCCGATCGCGTCAAGGCCAGCCTTGCGCTGCTGGGGCTGGAGGGTCGGATCGAACAGGCCAAGCTGGCCAGTGGTGCGGTCTGGTTCCGGGTCCGGGTCGGGCCGATGACCGATGTGGACCAGGTGAAGAGCGCCGAAGCCCGCCTCAAGTCCAATGGCATGGGCGCGCTGGTCATCAGAACCGATCGCTGAGCTG
>PKCW01000227.1 GCA_002862965.1 Pseudomonadota bacterium | reverse complement strand
GCTCGACACGCCGACGGTGGTCCAGCGCCGGCCGGAGCCGTCGGTGCTTTCGATCATGACCCGGATCAGGGCGTCGGTCCCCGCTCCCGAACCCAAAATGCGCACCTTGTAGTCCACCAGGTGCATGTCCACCAGCGCAGGGTAAGCCGTCAACAGTGCCTTGCGCAGCGCGCGGTCGAGCGCGTTCACCGGGCCGTTGCCCTCGGCCACGGTCATGTGCAGTTCGCCGTCCACGCGCACCTTCATGGTCGCCTCGGCGAGGGCGAAGGGCGCGCCGCTCTCGGTCATGCGCCGCTCGTCCATCACCCGGTAGCTCACCAGTTCGAAGGGTGGCGTGCGCTGTTCGAGTTCCTGGCGGGCGAGCAGTTCGAAACTGGCCTCTGCCCCATCGTAGGTGTAGCCGATGAATTCGCGTTCCTTGACCAGCCGCACCAGGCGGTCCACGCGCGGATCATTGGCTTCGATGACGAGCCCCACCTCGCGCAGCAGCGAGAGCACGTTGGAGCGCCCGGCCTGATCGGAAACCAGGATCTTGCGCGTGTTGCCGACGTCCTCGGGCTGGACGTGCTCATAGCTGCGGGCGTCCTTTTCAACCGCCGAGACGTGCAGCCCACCCTTGTGCGCAAAGGCATTCTCGCCGACATAGGGCGCATGGCGGTTGTGGGCGCGGTTGAGTCGCTCGTCCACCACCCGCGAGACGTGGGTGAGCTGGCGCAAGTCCTCGCGGTCGAGGCCGGTCTCGTAGTCCATCTTGAGCATCAGCGTGGGCAGCAGGGACACGAGATTCGCGTTCCCGCAGCGCTCGCCCAAGCCGTTGAGCGTGCCCTGCACCTGCCGCACACCGGCGCGCACCGCCGCCAGGCTGTTGGCCACCGCGTTGCCGGTGTCGTCGTGGCAGTGGATACCGAGGCGCTCGCCGGGAAAGCGCGCCGCGACCGCGCGCGTGATGGCCTCCACCTCGTGCGGCAGGCTGCCGCCGTTGGTGTCGCAGAGCACGGCCCAGCGCACGCCGGCGTTCAGCGCCGCCTCGATGCAGCGCAGCGCGAAATCCGGATTGGCCTTGTAACCGTCGAAGAAATGCTCGGCGTCGAACATCACCTCGGCAACCCGGCCGCGGGCGAAGGTGACGCTGTCGGCGATCATCTCGAGGTTCTCGGCGAGCGTACTGCGCAGCGCGACCTCGACGTGGAAATCCCAGGTCTTGCCCACCATGCAGACCACCGGGGCGCCGCTGTCCAGTATCCGCATCAGCCCGGCATCTGCCTCAGGGCTGCGGCCCGGACGACGAGTCATGCCGAAGGCGCTCAGCCGGGCGCGCCGCAGCGCCGGCGCAGCGGCGAAGAAGGCATCATCGGTGGGATTCGCGCCGGGCCAGCCGCCTTCGACGTAGTCGATGCCGAGGGCGTCGAGCTCATGGGCGATGGCGATCTTGTCCCCGACCGTGAAATCGACCCCCTGGGTCTGTTGGCCATCGCGCAGGGTGCTGTCGTAGAGATAGATGCGATTGGCGCTCACGAGGCTCTCCGGGGGATTCGAGCGCCCCGGGGTTCGCAGCCGACGGGGCAAAGGTCGATTATAGCCGTCCGCCCCGTAGCGTCACGCCGCCCTCAGGCGCGTTCGTGCAGGCCGCACTCGCGCTTGAGCCCGAAAAAGCGGGTGTCTTCCTCGGTCATGCCATCGCCCAAGGGGCGGGTGGTGTGCACATCGCCGATGGACACATAGCCCTTGTGCCACAGCGGATGGTAGGGCAGCTCGTGACGGGTCATGTAGAGGTAGATGTCGCGATCGGTCCAGTCGACGAGCGGATGGACCTTGGTGCGGCCATTCTGACCGCCGAGCACTTGCAAATGCTGCCGGCTGGCGGACTGCTGGCGGCGCAGTCCCGCGATCCAGGCCTTCACGCCCAGTTCCTTCAGCGCCCGCTGCATGGGCTCGACCTTGTTCATCTGGTTGTAGCGATCCAGTCCCTCGACATCCTGTTCCCACAGGCGCCCGTAGCGCGCTTCCTGCCAAGCCGGGCTCAGGGCCGCGCGGTAGACTTGGAGATTAAGATCCAGACGCTGCGTCAGATCGTCGATGTAGCGATAGGTCTCCGGGAACAGATAGCCCGTGTCGACGAGGATGACAGGGATGTCCGGCCGCTGGCGCGTGACCATGTGCAGGCACACGGCGGCCTGGGCGCCGAAGCTGGAGGTCAGCACGACGGATGGCCCGAACCGGTCCAGTGCCCAGGCAACGCGCTCCTCGGCGCTTGCCTCGGCCAGGACGGGGTTCAGCGCATCCATGTCGAGCGCTTCGCGCTCGGGAGCCGACTTCTGAACGAGAGGAGACACGGAGGAAACGGACATGGCAGGCCTCGCGGGAGATGTACCGTCCGGAAAGACGTCGACGGACAGGTAAGCTACCAAGGCCTGTTTAGCTTAGAAAGGAATCAATTTTGCTATCTTAATCCGAACTGGCTATATGAGCCGCCCCGACAACCCGATGTCTCCCTGAGCACGTCGCCGAGCGGTGCTGGAGCCCGGCGACGGATTCAGCGTCGTTGCGCGGGATTCAGGGCGTTTCGCGACGCCGGGCGCCGATGGCCAGGCGCAGGCCGTTCAGCCGGATGAAACCGGTGGCATCGGCCTGGTTGTAGGCACCGGCGTCGTCCTCGAAGGTCGCGATCCGCGCATCGAACAGGCTGTCCGGGGATTGCCGTCCGGTTACCGTGACATTGCCCTTGTAGAGCTTGACGCGCACCCGGCCGTTGACGTGCGCCTGGGTGGCGTCGATGGCGGCCTGCAGCATGCGCCGCTCGGGGCTCCACCAATAGCCGTTGTAGACCAGGCTGGCATAGCGCGGCATCAGTTCGTCCTTCAGATGCGCCTCTTCGCGATCCAGGGTGAGCGATTCGAGCGCCCGGTGGGCCTTGAGGAGGATCGTGCCGCCCGGCGTCTCATAGCAGCCGCGCGATTTCATGCCGACATAGCGGTTCTCGACGATGTCCAGCCGGCCCACGCCATGGGCGCCGCCGATCCGGTTGAGAGTCGCCAGCGCGCTCGCCGGGGTATGCGGCTGCCCATCGATGGCGACCAGATCGCCGCGTTCGAAATCGAGATCGAGGTATTGCGGCGCGTCGGGCGCCTGCTCCGGCGCCACGGACCAGCGCCACATGGATTCCTCGGGCTCGGCCCAGGGATCTTCCAGAATGCCGCCTTCGTAGGAGATGTGCAGCAGGTTGGCATCC
>PKCW01000086.1 GCA_002862965.1 Pseudomonadota bacterium | reverse complement strand
GGATTGCCCCTGCGAACGCTCACCCGCCAAGGCGAACATCCGCTTGAGGTTCCACGCCAGACTCACCAGATTCCATTCGCCTTGAACCGCCGCTTTACCGCGCAAATGGAACTGCCGGAACCCCATGGCGTGTTTGATGATCCCGAAAACGGTCTCCACGGGGGATTTGCTGCGGGCGTATGACGCTTTGCCTTCCGGTGTCTTCAGCCGATGCTTCATTCGGGCGAGCGCATCCGCCTCCTCAGGCGGCCGGGGCGGCGCCTGGTAGCGCTCCAGCAAGGGTTGATTGTGCTTCTCGCGGGCGGTAGCGATGAGCGGCGTGATCCCGGCGGCCTCACAACGCGCAACGTTGTCTTCGCTGAAGTAACCGCTGTCCGCCAGCAGGCCGTCCGGTTGGGTCTCGAGCGCCTCGAGTCCAGCCAACGCCGCCACCACTTGCTGCTTGTCATTCGGCTGCTGGGTCAGGTGGTTGGCCACGATCAGGTGGCTGTCCAGAGCCACCACCGCCCGGGCGTTGTAGGCCTGAACAAAGCCCTCCGCGGAGGGCATGATGCGGGACTCTTCGTCCGTGAAGTTGACCTGATCCCTGTCCCTCGGACCTGGCTGCGGGGGCTTCGGCGGGTTCCCGGGCGGCTTGCCTCCGGTCTTTTCCTCCCGGGCTTTGCGCTGCTCGAGCTTGGCTTCGTACTCGGCCTGCTCCGCCTCGAAGCGCTCCCGCGCGCGCTGCTCGATCTGCGCTTTGGCCTTGGCGATCGCCGCCAACCGATCCTCCCGCCGCGCCAGCTCCTCAGGGATATCCATCGCCGGCTCGTCCTGCGCATCCGCCGCTTCGGCCTGGGCCAGCAAACTGGCTACCTCACCGCGCAGTTGCTCCTCCAGGCGGTTGGCATAGCCCCAGCTCATCGCCTTGTGCTTGCTCGCATTGGCTTTGATCTTCGTGCCATCCACGCTGACGTGGCCGAGCTTCAAAAAACCCAGCTCCTGTGCGATCCCCAGCACCTGCACGAACAGCCCTTCGATCTCCCTGAGAAACCGCCTGCGGAACGTGGCAATGGTGTCGTGGTCCGGGTGGGTATCTGCGGTGATGAAGCGAAAGGCCACCGAATCATAGGTGGCCTGTTCCAGCTTGCGGCTGGAAAACACGCCCGTGGCATAGCCGTAGAACAGCAGCGACAGCAGCACCGCAGGATGGTAGGGATGCTTGCCGCCACCACCATAGTCCCGCTCCAGAGCGCTCAGATCCAGCCGATCCACGATATCCACCACGAAGCGCGCCAGGTGATCTTCCGGCAGCCAGTCCTGCAGCGACGGCGGCAGCAGGAACGGCGTATCTCGGTTGATCGTGCGAAACTTATCGGACATGCTGGCCAACGAACTCTTTGTTAGGGCACCGCTATTTTACTGATCTGAGTGCGGCGCCAAATCCGACAGACTCCTAGGATCGGCCCCTTTTGCCGGAGCGAAAGGGGTCGAGATGGAGCGTTTGTCCATGCGTAAGATTCGAGAGGTACTGCGCCTGCGGTATGAGGTCGGGCTGTCCGTCCGGCAGGTCGCCGCCAGCGTGCAGATGGCGCGCAGCAGTGTGGGCGAGTACGAGCGGCGCCTCGCCGCCGCGGGCCCGAGTTGGCCCCTGCCCGAGGGCTTGAGTGACACCGCGTTGGAGCGAGCCCTGTTTCCGCCGTCACCGCCGGTGCCGAGTCGGGCGCGGCCGGTGCCGGACCGGGCCCTGGTGCACGAGAAGCTGCGCCGGCCCGGCGTAACCCTGATGCTGCTGTGGGAGGAATACCGCGCCGCCCACCCGCAAGGCTTTGCCTACAGCTGGTTCTGCGCGCACTACCATGCCTGGGCCGGCAAGCTCGACCTGGTGATGCGCCAGACCCACCGCGCCGGCGAGAAGCTGTTTGTCGATTACGCCGGCCAGACGGTCGAGATCATCGACCGGGCCAGCGGCGAGGTGCGCACTCTGAGCGCCTGATTCAAGGCGCCGTCTCCGTGTTCTGAGTTGTGCGGATCAGCGCGAACGCCGCGAGCCGCGCCAGGCCGAAGCTCAGGGGGAACAGCATCAGCAACTGCACCACCGGCAGCAGCGACACGGGTGTGAAAGGCAGGCGCGGCGCCGCGGCCGTGTAGCTCCAGCGGCCGGTCGCCAGGGCGTTGAGTTCGATGCCAACGCTGGCCACCAGCGCCAGTCCCAGCAGGCCGGTCCAGACCCTTGCGGTCCAGGTCTCAAGCGGCCAGCGCCAGCTGCGTGCCAGCGCCGCCACGCCCAGATAAGCCAGCCCGGTGAGTGCCAGATCGCCCAGCGTGGCGATGCGCATCGCGGCGGCTGTCACCGGCAGCTCGCCGTGGACAAAGAAGGCCCGGCACTGCGCGTACTCCCACGCGAAGTTCAATCCGAAGGCCAGCGGCGTCAGCGCCAGCGCGAATACCGCCATGCCGCTCTTCCCGTCCGTGCGAGGCGTGGACGCAAGCGCCAACCGAAGCGACGCCCACAACTCCCAGGCCATAAACGTGAGAAGGGCCGCGCGCTCGGCGAGTCCCGCCCAGCTGCGCAGCGCGACGGCGGTGAGCAGCCAGAGAAGGCTGGCACCGCCCAGCCAGGCCAGCCACCTCGTCGGCCCGGCGAATGCGCGCCACGACTCCGATGCGCCGAACGCCCGCGCCAGCAGCAACAATCCGGCGAACTCGATGGGGAATGAAGCGGCCACCACCGTCAGATGGATGATGCCGGTGAGCGTCGGGGCCGCGCCCGTTGGATCGGTGGGAAACAGCCCGGCCAGGACGATGCCCCATCCAGCCAGCCCCAGCAGCAGGCTGCCCCAGACGGCGGCGCGGGCTGCGCCCAGGATCAGTGCGAGGCCCATCGCCAGCGCGATATTGCCCAAGCCGTGGATCACCGCGCCGGCGGAGAAGGCCGGGCCGTAGGGCCCGTTGGCGAATCCGCTGGCGTAGCCGGACAGGGCGTTGATGTCCGGCCGCAGCACTTGCAGCAGCGCGGCCGCGACGAGAAAGACCAGGGCGCCAACAGCGCCAGCCGCACCCAGCATCGCCGGCAGGAGCGGGCGCGTCATCCGCGCCTCCCGCCGCCGCGCAGCAACCGCAGGCTCAGCAGCAGCGCCGCGGCGAAGGCCAACAAGGTGGGCCAGGGCCAGCCCTGCGCTTGCGGCACCCGGTCCGCGGCCAGCAGCAGCGCGGCGCCGGCGATGTACAGGCCCAACGCCACCAGCGCGGCGGC
>PKCW01000241.1 GCA_002862965.1 Pseudomonadota bacterium | reverse complement strand
AGCGCGATGACATCGACGTTCTCAGGTCGCTCCTCGCGGGTCTCCTGGGTGGATCCCGAGATCTGGATCTTGAGGATCCGCGCGATGGCGATCGTGCTCGTCTCCTGAGGTCCATCGACGCGGACCACGCCGGCGTCATCCCCAAGATTAAACTTGGGGCCGAAGAAACCGCCGCCGAGTTGCACGTAGAACTCGCCGGCCCGCGGGCCAGCGGCCGCTGCGCTTGGGGCATGGCCGATGCCCACCAACGCCAGCACCGCTGCCGCCGCGGCGCCGAGCCGCATGGTTCGACGGTCAGCGCGGGTGGCGCTCGAACCCGTAATCGTCTGGTCGCCCTTCATCTTGTGTCGATCATCCATGTTGACAAACTCCATGAGCGGAATGGGGACGTTTCACACCCTTGTCCGCAATCGCTTGCGCCGAGCGCCGCAATCAGTTTCTGCCCGCCAGGAACGGCAGGATCGATCCCGGAAATGCCAGACCCATGCCGAACCGGATTTCGCGAATCTCGAGATCCTCGATGGCAATCTTGTTGCCGTAGTCGTCCTCGAGTTCCGGGCTGTCGATGAGGCCGTAGCGCACACCCACCGTCCCGAACCACTGGTCGTTCACCCGGAACCGCGCACCGGCGTCCAGCACGTAGCCCACCTCGAATCCACCCTCGGCCGCGATGGTGTCAGAGGCTTCGTTGAAGGAAATTCGGTTGCCCAAATCAGCGAACAGAACCCCTGCGCCGACGAAAGGACTGACGATGTTGTCGGGGACGAAGGTGTAGATGGCCGACACATTGATCGGAATGATGGCCGGGGCAGCCACATTGATATTGATGGTCTCTGGATCGTTGCTGATCACCCGGGTCACGATGGGGCCGTCGAGCAGAATCCGCGGCAGGGTCAGGCCCAAGCCGCCCTCCACGCCGAAGTGGTCGGTGAACTGGTAGCCCACACCGCCGTTCAGCGAAATCACCCCGCGGTTTTCGGGGTCATTGGACTGCTGAGCACGCGAGCTGCCCGTCGTGATACTCACCGGCAGGCGAAAGCCGATCGGGCCGATGCTGATGCGCGGGATCGCGATGTTTTGTTGCTGCTGGCTGGGCGCGATCGAGGCCTGATTGCTGTCCTCGAGATTGAACTCCGGCGTGAACAGTCCCCCACCGAAGCCGGCGTAGATCTGACCGGCCTTGGGCCCCGCGGCATGAACGGGGAAAGAAACCGAGATCGCCAGCACAGCGGCGGCGAGGGTCCAGATGCCTTTGCCCGGTCGGGGGGCGATACGGTCGGCGCATGGCCCGACACTCACCGTCTGACGCAATGACGGTTTCCTTGTCATTCTCTCTTTCCTCCATGATTCAGCTGGAACCCCGGGCGGGCTCTCATCCACTGATTGACGACATCGACATCGGCATCGGGCGGATCTCCCGGATAGCGCTCGTGCCGGCCGTCGACTTCATGACGCAGCCACTGCCACGCCGCGAAACCGCCAGCCCGTATCCCGATCGACGAGTGATGCCCTGCCTAACCCTGAACCGTTTCTGTGATCTGTCGCAGCCGGAACCGTCGCTATTGTGGTTTGTCCCGGCTCATGCTGCCGTGAACGTTAGTGCAGGATGCGTGGATTTGCAAATGACCACGGCCGAAAAACGCCCGGTCGCAACGTCTAGGGGCCCGGATCCGGTGCGATGGACCGCTTCATCACGACGGCGTCTTCGCGGCCGAACCGCGCCGGGTAATAGGCCTTGCGTTCGCCGATCCGGACGAACCCGTGGCGCCGGTACAACGCCAGCGCGGGTGCATTGGACGGTCGCACCTCGAGCAGCATGTCCTCGATCCCGCGCCGGGCCGCCAGTTCCATCATGCAGCGGAGCAGGCGCCCGCCCAATCCCATGCCCTGATAGCTGGGATCGACGCAGAGGTTCAGGATGTGGGCCTCGCCGGCCGCCATCGATGCCACGCAATAGGCCCGGAGCCGCGAAAACTCCTCCAATCCCCACGAGGTGTAACCGACCCGCAGGCAGTCGGAAAAAATCCCCGACGTCCAGGGAAACTCATAGGCCCGACGCTCGATCTCCATGATCGCGGGCAGATCGCGCAGGCTGAGCGGGCGCTCGAGGATACCGTCCCAACGCTGGTGCGCGCTCATGAGCGAACCGCCTCCAGTGCGTGGCGCACCTTCTTGAGGTCCGCCCACGCCTGGCTTTTCTCGGCCGGGCTGCGCAACAGATAGGCCGGGTGGTAGGTCACCCAGACCGGGATGGCATGGTGCGGGTCGAGCGCGAATGGGTGACTCGCTCCGCGCAGGCGGCCAAGGGGTGTGTCGACCTGCAAGAGGTTCTGCGCAGCGATCCGTCCCACCGCGAGGATGACGGCAGGACGGACGAGCGCCATCTGGCGCATCAGATAAGGTCGGCAGCAACGGGCCTGGTCCGTTGTGGGATCGGCATTGCGCGGTGGCCGGCACTTGAGGATGTTGCCGATGTAGACCTGCTCGCGACGCAGGCCGATCGCGAACAGCATCTCGTCGAGCAATTTCCCCGCCGGACCGACGAAAGGCTCGCCCAGCCGGTCTTCCTCTGCGCCCGGCGCCTCACCCACGATCAGGAGACGCGCCCGGGGATCGCCCACCCCGAACACCGTCTGCGTGCGCGTCCGGCTCAGCTCGCAGGCGGTGCAGGCCGTCACGCGGGCGTGCAACGCATCCCACGGCAGGTCGTCCACGGCGGGCAGATCTTCTTGCAGGGGGATTGGCGGAGGCGGCACCACCGCCGAGGCGACGCCGGAGGGCGGGCCGGGCACCAGCGGCTGCCATTCGATGATGTCCAGAGCCGCCAGCGCGGCTCGCCGTCGGGCTCGGCGCCGGCACCAACCAACGTGACGCTCGTGGCCTCAAGCTCCTTGTGTGTGGCCTCGAGCTCGGCTTCGACCCGGGACGCGTCGGCCTCGACCGTGTTCAGCGTCTTGCTCGTGGCCGACAGCTCGCGATTGGTGGCCGCCAGCTCCTCGTTGGTGGCATTCAGCTCCTCCTCGACCCTCTTGGCCCGGGCCCCGTTCTCCGACGCCTCGGTCTCGGCGCGGTGGCACCGGTCGAGAAGCGCCTGCTTCTCGCTGATAAAGGCGTCCTCGACCGCCCGAGTGCGGGCCTGCGCGACCTCAAGCTCCTGCTGCGCGAGCAACGCCGACCGCTCGGCTTCAAGCTTCGCCTGCAGGTGCAGCTGCGCCGTGCGCCGGGCCTGTACGGAGCAAGATGGAGG
>PKCW01000179.1 GCA_002862965.1 Pseudomonadota bacterium | reverse complement strand
CGCCAGTTCGCGCGTTGGGACTTGTTCAGCGTTGCGTTGGCATGCCCAACCAGCGCCCCATGCGGGCATCGCCGCGGCGTCGATCCTGAGCCCGACCTCGAGCGACCGGATCCTGCCGGGGGCGCGAGTGATCGACGTCAACGCCTGCGGCGATGCTCGTCCTGTTCCCGAAAGAACGCGTCCCAGCTGCTTTCGAGGCCCGCCTCATCGTCTTCGGCGTCCTCATCCACGGCATCGTCCGGGTCCGCTGCGCGCAGGTCGAAGAGGATGAGCACCCCGAGCAGCAGCACGACCAACACGGTCAACGGCAACCACGCCTGCATCGATTCATCCTTGCTGATGGGCGCGCCCGCCTGGCCGCCTCTTGGCCTCCGCCCCGTCCAAGGTATGATAGCCAAAGATCGACCAGCCATCCCGCGAACGACGACATCATGCCGAACCGTCCCCTCCCTGCGCACCGCCCGGCCTCCCGATCCCCGACCCCGGGGGCGACCCGCACCCCGGGGTTGCCGCTGGTCGTCCTGCTGCTGCTCGCGCTCGCGCTCGCCGGCTGCGGCCGCAACGCCAAGAAGGACGACCCCAGCGGCCTGACCGTCGCCGGTGTGAACCTGGAGGTGAAGATGGCGTCGAACGTCTTCATCCCGCCGGTGGCGCCGCCCGTCACCGAAGCGCGGCGGCGGGTGTACGTGGTCGGCACCAACACCTCCACCATCCACTCGGCCAATGACCGGCTGCATCCCCTGCTGCTCGCCGAACTGGGCCGGCGGGGATATTCGCTGACCAACAATCCGGCCGATGCGCACTACATGCTGCTCTACAACGTGCTTTACGTCGGCAAGGAAGTGCGCGATCTGTCGACCGTCACGGCGCTGGCCACCGGCATCGGCGGGGCCGCGGTGGCCGCCACCATCGGGCGGCGCAACGAGGTCATCCAGAACGCGGGGATCGGCGGGCTGGTCGGGACGGTGACCGGCGCCGTGACCGGCCACTACTTCGAGACCAACACCTACGAACTGGTCGTCGACCTGCAGATCCGCGAGCGTCAACCCGCCGCGCCGCCCCCCCTGCCGCCGACCGAAGCCTACCGGCTCGCCGCGGATCAGGCCTTTCGCCAGGTCAACAGCGCGCTCGGCTTGCAGACGGCCCAACTTGAGTCCGCCTCGGCCGTCGATCGCCACACGCCACCCTCGGCCGACAGTTGGGAGCTCTACAACAGCCAGGTGGTCGGTTTCGCCAGCAAGCTGCGCCTGACGTTCAAGGAGGCCGAACCGCTGCTGTTCCAGGCCATGGCGCGTGAGGTGAGCGGGATCTTCTGGGACCTCAACCGCCTGCCCGGCAGCGCTGCGCCCACCGCAGCGCCGCCGCGCAGTTGAGCCAGCGCGCTATCGCAACGCTGAACAAGTCCAAAAGCGCGAACTGGCGGTCAATGAACTCAAGAGCTTGTGCCCCGGCAGTCTGGATTTTGGCCAGCGTTTCCGCATTGCCTTACCGCCAGTTGTGGCTGCGGACCAGCTCCAGCGCCCGGCCCTGCGCGCGCGCGAGCTGTTCCGCCGTGAGCAGCCGGGCCAGTGCATCGCGCAATTGCAGCACCTCGCGGCGGCCGTTTCCGGTGAAACGCGACGCGGCGACATCCACCCAGATGTAGGCCTGTTCGAAGTTCTGCGGCACGCCGAGACCGCGGTAGAACATCTGCCCCAGCAGCACCTGCGCGCGCACGTCGCCCTGTTCGGCCGCGCGTGACAGCCAGGTGAAGGCCTCGCCGAAGTTTTGCGGGGCGCCGTCGCCGGCGGCGTAGATGATGCCCAGCGCCGCCTGCGCCCGAGCGTCGCCCTGCAGCGCGGCCTTGGTGTACCAGCGCACCGCAGCGGCCTTGTCCATGGGCACGATCTTGCCCTCGGCCAAGGCCTGGGCGAGTTCGAACGCCGCCTCGCGATGATCGGCCTCCGCCGCCCGCGTCCACCATTGCATGGCCCCCGCACCGTCCGCGGCCGTACCGACCCCCTGAGCCAGCGCCTGAGCCAGCCGGAACTGCGCCTCCGTCTCGCCCTGTTCGGCGGCCTTGGCAAACCAGCTCACGGCCAGCGCCGGATCACGCGGCACGCCCTCGCCCTGCCAGTAGGCGGCGCCCAGAGCGGATTGGGCCAGGGGATGGCCCTGCTCGGCGGCCTTGGCAAACCACTTCGCGGCCAGCGCCGGGTCACGCGACACGCCCTGCCCGGTGTCATAAGCCAGCGCCAGCCGCAACTGGCCCACCGGCTCGCCCTGCTCGGCCGCCTTCGTGAACCAACGCACGGCCTGAACCGGATCGCGGGCCACACCGACACCCGAGAGACAGGCCTCGCCCAGCCGCACCTGCGCCGTCGCCAAGCCCTGCTCTGCCGCGCGGCGATACCATGCCACGGCAGCGGCCTCGTCACGCGGCGTGCCGCGTCCGGCGAGCGCCGCATCCCCCAGCAGCAGCTGCGCGGCGGCATTGCCCTGCTCCGCCAGCGCCGCATGGATCCGCACGGCCTCCGCCCAGCGGTTTTCACCGGCCAGACGCGCGGCCTGCGCCAGCTGGGCCTCGGCTTCGGCTGCGGCGCTCGGCTCCGGAGGGGAAGGCGTCGGCGCCGCCGATGACGGGGCGGGTTCGGCGACTCCAGCCGGCGCGTCGGCCTGCTGGGCAGGCGCAACGGTCGAAAAACACACCAGGACTACGCCCAGGGAAGCATATCGAGACAAGGTCATGCGTCACGCCTGCGGAAATTGAGGACGCCGGAAACGGGTCAAGCCGGCCTTGAGGATACCAAAGTCATGCAGCGCAGAGGCGGCGCAGACCCGCCTGAATGGCTCCGCCCGTAGGGGCAGAGCGCGCCGGATCATTCGCCGTCAGCCCCCGGGCGGCGCCACGGCCGGCGCTGCCGCGGCGCTTCCGGCTTGGCCTCGGGATACGGCACCCGCACCTGCGGCGGACCGATGACGGGCGGCGGCCGCATCGGCGGCGGCTTCAGCATTGGCGGCGCAGGCCTCGACCAGCGACCCGGAGCAGCCGGCGCGGCGGGCGGCTCGCGCGACTCGCGCGGGGCGGCGCCGCGATTCCGCGAGGGCAAGGGCACCGGACCCGGCGGCGTCCACCGCGGCGGCAACAAGGGCGCCACGCCCAGCATCCGTTCCTGCAACGGCCGGAGCCTCCCGGACCGCGCAGGCTCCGCAGGCGCCGCTTCACGCTCGGGATAGACGTAGTAGACCGGCGGACCCCACCATCCCGGGTAGCCCCAGT
>PKCW01000318.1 GCA_002862965.1 Pseudomonadota bacterium | reverse complement strand
GAGCAGTTGCTCCGGATAGGGATCGTGACGCTGCACCGACAGACTGATGACCCGGACCCCGGGATGGTGGTGAACCAGTTTGCGCGTCGCCTCCAGTCCGCCGATGCCGGGCATGTGGATATCCATCAGCACGACGTCCGGGTGCAATTCGCCGACCCGCGCCAGCGCCTGTTCCCCGCTGTCGGCCTCGCCGACGACCTGAATGTCGCCCGCCGCTTCGAGCAGCCGCTTGATGCCGCTGCGGATGAGTTGATGATCGTCCACCACCAGCACCTTGATCATGGCGCGCCCTGCCTCCCGCACGAGGTCGATTCCGGTTCATTCACCGGCGATGCATCCTAGATTAGCACCCGGCTGCCTCGCAGCGCAGGCCGTCCCGTGCCGCTCAGGCGGCTTCAGCGAGAAAGCTGCGGATCAATGTTTGCGAGCGCGCCGGCGCCATGTGCCAGAAGAGGTGGCCGCAATCCGGCAGCGCTTCCAAACGGGCGTCCGACAGCCGGCCACTCAGGCGTTCGCCGTTGGGGAACGGGATGAGCTGATCGGCCGTGCCGTGGATGACGAGCGTGGGCACGGTCAGGCGCGCGAGTGTCTCCGCGGCGTGGAACCGGCCGATGGCCTGCGCCTGCGCCAGCATTCCCTTGGCGCGCCGGCGATAGCGTGTCGCCTGATCGACCAGCGCCTGGAAGCGGTCGCGATCCTGCTCGATCCAGTCCGGCGTGTAGTTGACGGCCAGCGCCCGGGCCGCGGCCTCCTGCGGCGTCGCCCCCGGGCCGGGCATCATGGCGTTCATGACGGCCCGATCGGGCGCTGGCGCGAAGCGCCCCGAGTCCGACGTGCAACCCAGTACCAGCCGGTCGATCCGCTCGGGCGCCCGCAGGGCCAGCGTCTGCGCGATCATCCCGCCCATGCTGATGCCCATCACATGAGCCTGCGGCCAACCGAGCGCGTCCAGGATGGTCTCGGCATCGCCGGCCAGCTGATCCATCGTGTAGGGCCCGTCCGGGACATCGCTCTCCCCCATGCCGCGGTTGTCGAAAACGGCCACCGGACGGTCCGCGGCCAGTGCCTCGGGCAGGTCCTGCCAGTCTTCCTTCACGCCCGACAAGCCCATGATCATCAACAGCGGCCGTCCTGAGGCGCCGCCATTGAAGACACGATAGGTCAGGCGCACCGGGCCGGATTGCGCATCGGCGGTCGAGATCGGGATCATGGGTGACATCCAGTGTCGAGTTGATCAATCAGATGCCAGTCTAGCAAGCGACCGGCGGCGCCGCGCGCCACAGGCGCACTCGACGCGCTTGAGACCGTTCCGGAGGCCGCGCCATACTGGGGGCCCGACTACAGCAACGGGAATGGACGCCATGGGCGCGAAGGTCTATCCGGTTTTCGAACACATCGCTGGCGAGGCACGCATCGATGCGGCGCGCTATGCAGCGCTGTATGCGCGCTCGGTGGCCGAGCCCGAGGCGTTCTGGGCCGAGCGGGCCCGCGCCGTCGTGGACTGGATGCGCCCCTTCGAGCGCGTGCTCGACTGGCACTGGGACGCGCGCGAGGTGCACACGCGCTGGTTCGAGGACGGGGTGCTCAACGTCTCGGCGAACTGCCTGGATCGCCATCTCGCGACCCGGGGTGACAAGACCGCCATTCTCTGGGAGGCCGACCAGCCCGGCCAGTCCCGGCGCCTGAGCTACCGCGAACTGCACACGGCCGTCTGCCGGCTGGCCAATGCCCTGCGCGCCGAGGGCGTGGTCAAGGGCGACCGGGTCTGCCTCTACCTGCCCATGATTCCGGAAGCCGCCATCGCCATGCTCGCCTGCACACGCATCGGCGCCGTCCATTCGGTGGTCTTCGGCGGCTTTTCCGCCAGCGCCCTGCGCGACCGCATCCAGGACGCCGATTGCCAAATCGTCATCACCGCCGATGCCGCGCGGCGCGGCGGCAAGACCGTCCCGCTGAAGGCGCAGGTGGATGCGGCGCTGGCCGAGTGCCCCGCGGTGCGCCGGGTGGTCGTGGTGCGCCACACGGGCACGGCCATCGACTGGCAGGAAGGCCGTGACGCAGACTATCAGACGCTGGTCGATGCGGCCGGCCCGGAGTGCCCGCCCGAGCCGATGGGCGCCGAGGATCCGCTCTTCATCCTCTACACATCGGGCTCCACCGGCAAACCCAAGGGCGTGCTGCACACCACCGGCGGCTATCTCGTCTACGCCGCCAGCACGTTCGCCGAGGTCTTCGATTACCGCGAATCGGACGTCTTCTGGTGCACCGCCGACGTCGGCTGGATCACGGGTCATTCCTACGTGCTCTACGGTCCGCTGTGCAACGGCGCGACCACCGTGATGTTCGAGGGGGTGCCGACCTACCCTGACGCCGCGCGCTGCTGGCAGGTGATCGATGCGCACCAGGTGACGATTTTCTACACTGCGCCCACCGCCATCCGCGCCCTCATGGCCTGCGGCGATGCGCCGCTCGCCGGCAGCAGCCGTGCCAGCCTGCGCCTGCTCGGCACGGTCGGCGAACCCATCAATCCCGAAGCCTGGGAGTGGTATTTCCACAAGGTCGGCCAGGGTCGCTGCCCGATCGTCGACACCTGGTGGCAGACCGAGACCGGCGGCATCCTGCTCAGCCCCCTGCCGGGCGCCACGCCGCTCAAGCCCGGCGCCGCCACCCGGCCGCTGTTCGGCGTCCAGCCTGCCCTGCTGGACGAAGCCGGTCGGGACATCGCAGGGCCGGGCGAAGGCCGACTGGCGCTGAAGTTCCCCTGGCCCGGCATGGCGCGCACCGTCTACGGCGACCACACCCGCTTCGTCTACACCTACTTCTCGACCTTCCCCGGCTACTATTTCACCGGCGACGGGGCACGGCGCGATGCCGATGGGGATTACTGGATCACCGGCCGGGTGGACGACGTACTGAACATCTCGGGCCACCGGCTCGGCACCGCCGAGATCGAAAGTGCGCTGGTGCTGCATCCGGCCGTGGCCGAGGCGGCGGTGGTCGGTTTCCCGCACCCGGTCAAGGGCCAGGGCATCCACGCCTATGTGACGCTCATGGAAGGCATCGATCCCGATGCGACGCTGGAAGCCGAACTGAAAGCGCTGGTGGCGCGCGAAATCGGCCCCATCGCCCGGCCCGACGTGATCCAGCTCGCCCCCGCGCTGCCCAAGACCCGCTCGGGCAAGATCATGCGCCGCATCCTGCGCAAGCTCGCCGCCGGGGAAACCGAAGGACTGGGCGACACCTCCACGCTGGCCGATCCGGGCGTGGTGGACAGCCTCAAG
>PKCW01000088.1 GCA_002862965.1 Pseudomonadota bacterium | reverse complement strand
TCGATGCCCTGCTCGCGGATCTGCGCTCGCTCGACTGGGTCGAGCGGGCTCAGGTGGCGCGGCGCTGGCCGGATGCGCTGGTGGTGCGCCTCTGGGAATACCGCCCGGTGGCGCGCTGGGGAGAGGTGGGCCTGCTCGATGCGCGTGGTGTGCGCTTCCAGGTCGAATCGGGCGAGATCGATCTGCCCTTGCTGAACGGGCCGGAAGGATCGGAGCGCCGCGTGCTGGACGTCTATCGTCTGTACCAGTCGCAGCTCACCCCGCTGGATCTCCATCTGCGGCAACTCGTGGTCGACCACCGCGGCAGCTGGCGGATCACCCTCGCGCAGGGCGTCGAGGTGCGGCTCGGCCCGGGCAATCCGCAAACCAGCTTCAAGCGCTTCGTCGATCAGGTGCTGCCGCGTGTGCGTCCGGCATTGGCGGATCTCGCCTACGTCGACATGCGCTACCCCAACGGCTTTTCGATCAAACCCAAGGAGCGCCCGGATGCGGGGCGTGCAGAAGGATGAGCACATGACCAAGCGACAGGAAAGCAACCTCATCGTCGGCCTGGACATTGGCACCTCCAAGGTGGTGTGCATCGTGGGGGAGGTCAGCGCGGGCGGGCGGATCGAGATCATCGGCCTGGGCAGTCAGCCCTCGCGCGGCATCAAGAAGGGCGTCGTGGTCAACATCGAGTCGACCGTGCAATCCATCCGGCGCGCCGTGGATGAAGCCGAGCTGATGGCCGACTGCGAGATCCGCTCGGTCTATGTCGGCATTGCCGGCAGCCACGTCCGCAGCCTGAATTCGCACGGCATCGTGGCCATTCGCGACCGCGAGGTGCGCGAGGAGGACGTGGAGCGCGTCGTCGATGCGGCGCGTGCGGTGGCCATCCCGGCCGACCAGCGCATCCTGCACACGCTCCCGCAGGAATTCATCATCGATGAGCAGGACGGCATCCGCGAGCCGGTCGGGATGTCCGGTGTGCGCCTGGAAGCCAAGGTCCACATCGTCACCGGATCCTCCAGCGCCGCACAGAACATCGTCAAATGCGTGGAGCGCTGCGGCCTGCACGTGCAGGACATCATCCTCGAACAGCTCGCCTCCAGCCACGCCGTGCTGACCCCGGACGAAAAGGATCTGGGCGTGTGTCTGGTCGACATCGGCGGCGGCACCACCGACATCGCCGTCTTCACCGAAGGCGCCATCCGGCACACGGCGGTGATCCCCATCGCCGGCGATCAGGTCACCAACGACATCGCCGTGGCCCTGCGGACGCCCACCCATCATGCCGAGGAAATCAAGCTGCGCTTCGGTTGCGCGCTGCCGCAGCTGGTGTCCGGCGAGGAGAGCGTCGAGGTGCCCAGCGTCGGTGACCGGCCGCCACGGCGGCTGGCGCGCCAGGTGCTGGCCGAGGTGGTCGAGCCGCGTTTCGAGGAACTGTTCAACCTGGTGCAGGCCGAGGTCCGGCGCGCGGGTCTGGAGGATCTGATGGCCGCCGGCGTGGTGCTGACCGGCGGCAGCGCCCGCATGGAAGGCGTCGCCGAGCTGGCCGAAGAGGTGTTTCACGCCCAGGTGCGGATCGGCAAGCCGGATCATCTGGCCGGCATGGCCGACGTGGTGCGCAACCCGACGTATGCCACGGGTGTCGGCCTACTGATGTATGGCGCGGACCGGATGAACGGTTCGGTCGCGCCCCCGGCAGGCTCGATGCTCAGCCTGTGGGATCGCATGAAGTCCTGGTTTCAGCGCAATTTCTGAAGGGCAGAGATTGCCGGTGTTCACGCAAGGCGCCGCGCGGCGCAACAAGGAGTAAGGCCATGTTCGAAATCGTTGACAATGTGACGGAGAATGCAGTGATCAAGGTCATCGGCGTCGGGGGCGGTGGCGGCAATGCCGTGGCCAACATGGTGCGGGCCGGGATCGACAGCGTGGAGTTCATCGCCGCCAACACCGATGCGCAGGTGCTGGCCGCAACGGGTGCCCGCACCCAGTTGCAACTGGGTGCCACCATCACCAAGGGACTGGGCGCCGGCGCCAATCCGGATGTCGGTCGCCAGGCCGCCATGGAAGACCGTGAACGCGTGCAGGAGGTGATCCGCGGCGCCGACATGCTGTTCATCACCGCCGGCATGGGCGGCGGGACCGGCACCGGGGCGGCGCCCGTGGTGGCCCAGATCGCCCGCGAAATGGGGATCCTCACGGTGGCCGTGGTGACCCGGCCGTTCTCCTTCGAAGGCAACAAGCGCATGACGGTCGCCCGCGACGGCATCGCCGAGCTCGCCAAGCACGTCGATTCCCTGATCACCGTCCCCAACGAGCGCCTGCTGGCGGTGCTGGGCAAGAAGATCGCGCTGGTCGAAGCCTTCAAGGCGGCCGACGATGTCCTGCGCAATGCCGTTTCGGGCATCGCCGATCTGATCACGCGGCCCGGCCTCATCAACGTCGATTTCGCCGACGTCCGCACGGTCATGGCCGAGATGGGCGTGGCCATGATGGGCTCGGGCACGGCCAGTGGCGACGACCGGGCCCGCGCCGCGGCCGAGAAGGCGGTGCGCAGCCCGCTGCTGGATGACGTGGATCTGGCCGGCGCACGCGGCATTCTGGTGAACGTCACCGGCGGCCCCAAGCTGTCGATCGGCGAATTCCAGGAAGTCGGCGAAACGGTGCGGGAATTTGCGTCCGACGAGGCCACGGTGGTCGTGGGGACGGTGATCGATCCGGAGATGGACGAGGAAATCCGCGTCACCGTGGTGGCGACCGGTCTCGACCGGCCCGCCGCACGGCACGAAGAGCCACCGGTGCGGCTGGTGCAGCGCAATCCTTCGGGCGAGATCAACTACAGCGAACTGGAGCGGCCCGCCATCAGCCGTCGGCGCGTGGTCCAGGAGCGGTCGGCGCGCGGTGGCGAGGGCGACATGGACTATCTGGATGTGCCGGCGTTCCTGCGTCGCCAGGCGGATTGACGATCCGCCCACGGTGATCCGGGTCATGGTGTTCGGGTATACTCGGCCAGCTTGGCGGTCCGGCGCGAGGTGCTTTCCTCGCGCGGCTGCCGCTCGCCGGTCGGGTGAACGGCGGGTGCGACGGTAGGTAACAGCATGCTCAAGCAGCGAACATTGAAGAACACCATCCGGGCGACCGGCGTCGGCCTGCACTCGGGGCAGAAGGTTTTCATGACCCTGCGACCGGCGCCGCCGAATGCCGGCATCACGTTCTGCCGCGTCGATCTGCCGGGCTGTCCGAGCCTGCGGGCGCGTCCGGAGGCAGTGGGAGACACCCGTCTGTCGACCACGCTGGTGCAGGGCGG
>PKCW01000047.1 GCA_002862965.1 Pseudomonadota bacterium | reverse complement strand
TTCGCGCGCGCTCCGCGCTCGCAGGTACGACGGCGTCGCCGACGTGCTCTCGGAGATGACAGTGCGCGACGACGCGACGGGCGAGGAGCGCGACCTCTTCATGCTGAACGCGCGCGTGCGTACGGCGCTGTGGATCGTGCCGCCGCTCGTCGCGGCGGTGCTGTGGCTGCCGACCGCGTGGGTGGCTGCGATGTTCGCGGCGATCGTGTGGGGGGCGGGGCAGGAATGGTCCGCGCTCATGGCCTGGCGGCGTGACGGCGGACGGGCCGCCGGGATCGTGCTGTTGCCCTTGCTTGTCGCCCTGTCCGTGTGGGCGGACGAAGGAACGGTGTTCACGCTGTTGAGCGCAGCCGTGCTCTGGTGGGCGATCGCCGCCGTCTGGATCGGCTTGTTCCCGCGCGGATTGCCGCAGGACCGTTTGTTGCGCGGCCGCAAGCTGCTGGTCGGATTGCTGCTGCTGGTGCCCGCCTGGCTTGCGTTGGTGACGCTGCACGGCGCCCCGCAGGGCGCGCGCTGGGTGCTGGTTCTGCTGGTCATGATCTGGGTGGCCGATGCCGGCGCCTACTACGTCGGGCGACGCTACGGGAAGCGCAAGCTGGCGCCCCGGGTGAGCCCCGGCAAGACGTGGGCGGGCGTGTGGGGCGGGTTGGCCGGCGGCACGGCAGCCGGACTGGCGCTGCCTCTGCTGTTGCGGCTGGACGTCACGGTGGGGATGGGCTATGCCTGTATCTGTCTGGTCACCGTGGCGGGGTCGGTGGTGGGTGACTTGACCGTGAGCATGTTCAAGCGCCAGATGGGCGTCAAGGATACGGGCCACTTGCTGCCCGGACACGGCGGCATTCTGGACCGCATCGACAGCCTCACGGCCGCCGCGCCGATCTTCACCTGGGGGCTGGGGCGGGCGCAGGGATGGCTGTGACCGGGCTCTGTATCCTGGGCGCCACCGGCAGCATCGGTTGCAGCACGCTGGACGTGGTGGCGCAGCATCCGGACCGGTTCCGGGTCGTGGCACTGACGGCCCATCGTCAGCTCGATCGCCTTCTCGCCCAATGCCAGCAATTTCGGCCCGACGTGGCCGTGGTGGCGGACGCCGGGGCGGCCCGGCACCTGCAGGATGCCCTGGGCGCCGCCCGGGTCTCGACGCAGGTCTGGCATGGCGAGGAAGGGCTCGTCCGCGCCGCGGCCTTGCCCGAGGTGGGCATGACCATGGCCGCCATCGTCGGCGCCGCCGGTCTGATGCCGACCTTGAGCGCCGTGCGCGGCGGCAAGACTGTGCTGCTCGCCAACAAGGAGTCGCTCGTCATGGGCGGCGCCCTGTTCATGGCGGAGGTGCAGCGTCACGGCGCACAGCTCATTCCCATCGACAGCGAGCACAACGCCATCTTCCAGTGCCTCCCGCGGGCATTCGCGCCGGGCCTGGCGGGGGCGGGTGTCCGTCGCCTGATGCTGACGGCGTCGGGCGGGCCGTTTCGGCGCATGACGGCCGAAGACATGGCGGCGGTGACGCCGGAGGCGGCCTGTGCCCATCCCAACTGGGTCATGGGCCGCAAGATTTCGGTCGATTCGGCGACCTTGATGAACAAGGGACTGGAACTGATCGAGGCGCACTGGCTGTTCGGCCTGCCGCCCGAGCGGATCGAGGTGGTGGTCCACCCGCAGAGCGTGATCCATTCCCTGGTCGAATACGTGGATGGCTCCGTGCTCGCCCAGCTTGGCCATCCCGACATGCGTACCCCCATCGCGCACGCCCTGGGTTGGCCCGAGCGCCTCCCCCTCGATCTGCCGCCACTCGATCTCGTGCGGGTCGGCAATCTCGGCTTCGAAGCGCCCGACCACGCACGATTTCCCTCGCTGGGTCTGGCCTATGACGCCCTGCGCAGCGGAGGCGGCGCGCCGGTCGTGCTCAACGCCGCGAACGAACTGGCGGTGGCGGCGTTTCTCGAGCGGCGCCTGCCGTTCGTCGGTATTCCGGACTTGATCGATCGGGCCTTGCAGCGCCTCGGCGACCAGGCGGCAGGATGCTGGGAGGCGGTGATAGAATTGGACCGCAGGACACGCGCGAGCTGCGCGGCGTGGCTGGAGGAGGGGTCATGACTCAGGTGCTGTCGTCCGTGCTGGCCTTTCTGGTGGCCTTGGCCATTCTCATCGCCATTCACGAAGCGGGGCATTTCTGGGTCGCGCGCCGCATGGGCGTCAAGGTGTTGCGCTTCAGTGTCGGTTTCGGGCGTTCGATCTGGCGGCGGACCGGCTCGGATGGCACCGAGTACCGGCTCGCCCTGATTCCCCTGGGCGGCTACGTCAAGATGCTGGATGAGCGGGAAGGGCCCGTCGCCGCAGAAGAGTCGGGGCGGGCTTTCAATCGCCAGTCGGTGCCGGTGCGCGCTGCCATCGTCGCCGCGGGTCCCGCCGCGAATCTCTTGCTGGCCATCGCCCTCTACTGGGTGGTCCTGTGTCTCGGCGTACCGGGAATGCGCACGCTGATCGACACCCCGGCGCCGGGTACGGCAGCCGCGCTGGCCGGTCTGCGCGCCGGCGACGAAATCCTGAGCGTCAATGGCACGCCGACGCCCACATGGGAGCAGCTGGGCATCAACCTCGTGGATGCTGCGCTGGACGAACGCGCGCTCGAACTGCAGATCCGGGGTGAAGACGCGGCACAGCGTGCGGTGACGCTCGCCGCCGATTGGGCGGGATCGCTCGACGATCCGGCCCGCCTGAACGAGTTTCTCGGGCTGGCACCCTACCAGCCGCCGCTGCCCGCGGCAGTGGGTACGCTGCAGGCCGACGGTCCGGCTGCCCGGGCCGGACTCCAGCCCGACGACCGCATTCTCGCGATGGAAGGAGTGGCCGTCGCCGATTGGGAGGACTGGGTGCAGCGGGTGCGCGCGCATCCCGACCGGACCGTCGGACTCGATGTCGAGCGGAGCGGGAAGGTGCTCCAGCTGACCTTGCGCATCGGCGCCCGGCAGCAGGACGGCGCATCCATCGGTTTCGTGGGAATCAGTCCCCGCGTCCCGGAAGAGTTGCAAGAGAGGCTGCGTGCCGAGTACCGTTATGCCCCGGCGGCGGCGCTGCCGGCGGCCATCCAGCGCACCTGGCAGATGAGCCTGATGACCTTGCGCATGATCGGCCGGATGGCGACCGGCCAGTTGGGGCTGGAGAACCTGAGTGGTCCCATCAACATCGCCCAGTATGCGGGATATTCGGCGCAGATCGGGCTGGTCTCCTATCTGGGGTTCCTGGCGGTCATCAGCATCAGTCTGGGCGTGCTCAACCTGTTGCCCGTGCCGGTG
>PKCW01000039.1 GCA_002862965.1 Pseudomonadota bacterium | reverse complement strand
TGACCTTGCAGGTAGTGCACCCCCAACTGCCAGAGCATCGCCAAGGTGTGGGCGCTTTCGACATGGCCTGCGATGACGCCGATCTCGTGGCGTTCGGCGTAGTCCACGATCTGGCGTATGTAGGTTTGCGCTTCCTGGCTCTCGGTCACTTCCTTGAGCAGATCCGGGGCCAGCTTGAAAAAGCGCGGTGAGAGGTGGCTCGCCAGTTGCAGCGCGTGCCGGCTTCTTCCGAAATGATCCACCACCAGTGCGTGGCCGTGCTGCTGGAGCATCTGCGCCAGCGCCAGCACGTTCTTGAGATTCGATTCGATCTGTTCTTCCGAGATTTGCAGATACAGCGGCAACGGGGGTTGCCGTCCCGGCAGATGCGACTGGAACCACGCCAGACTGGCGGGCGACTGCAGGCTTGCGCCCGAGAGTTTCACAAAGAATCCGATGTCGCTCCCTTCCCGTTGCCGCTCGGCCAGAACCGCCGTGGCCCGGCTGAAGACCCAGTGATCCAGGGCTTCGGCAATGCCGGTGCGTTCGGCAGCCGGCCAGAACAGCAGCGGCGATTGCTCGCGGCCATCCTCGTCCAGAAGCCGCAAACGCACCTCGTAAAATTCGGCCACGTTCGCCGCAAACGAGGATACCGGCTGGTACACGAGCTGCAGGCGGTCATGGGCCAGCGCGCTGCGTATTCTGGATTCCCATTCGGCGTCGGCGTGTTTGGTATTTGTTTCCAGGCCCGACGGCTTGGCGATTCCCACCACCTGACGTGTGCTCCGGGCATCCTGGATGCTGCGCTCGGCGTCCAGCAGCGCGGCCTCCACCGGGGTGGCGTCCGAGGCCGGCCATTCGCGGATGCCGACGATCGCGCGCAACACGCGACTTTGCGGGCCCACGGCGATGACCTCTTCAGCCAGCGCGGCTTGCCATCCGGCGGCGCGCGATTTCATCGCTTCGATGGATGACTCATGGACCACCGCGGCCAGCGCGTACTCGCGTAGCCGCATGAGGACGTGCCCCGGAGGCAGCAACGCCGTGGCTGCGGCGGCGTAATGTGCAAGTGCCGCTTCGCAGGCGACGTAGCCGACGGAGGGCAGCAGGCCGGGGAGTTCTTCGAGATGAATGACGATCAGGAACCGGCTGCCCACATCCGGTAGCGGCGCGGCGGCGAGCTGGCTCAGCCCGTCGCGCAGGCCGGCCAGCGACGAGGTGGCCGCAGCGGCCCGCTCGCCGTGCAGGTTTTCCAGCGCCTGACGCGTGCCGGCCAGATCCGCGCGCAAGGTTTCCAGTTCCCGGTCGAGGTCGCGGATGCTGCCCTGTTGTTGCTCGCACTGGATCCGTGAAGTCTTCAGCGCCTCGGCCAGTTCGGGATCGGCCGCGCGGGCGGGCATCATGATTTGCAGGACGGGCTGCGCACCGGAATGGGTCCATCCGCAGTGCCAGAGCATGGCGACGGGCGATCCGTCTCTGCGCACGCCGGTCACCTCCAGCGGGTGCGCCGGCAACCGGCCCTGCTGGGCATCACGCAGGCAGCGCTTGACGACATCGCGCGAGGCGGGCGCAATGAGGTCCATGATCGGGCAACCTTCGACTTCCTCGGCATCCGCGAAACCCATCAATCGGGCGTAGGCCAGGTTGGCCTTGACGTGGATGCCTTCCACCACGCTGATGATGGGGTCAGAGGTATGGACGACGAAGCGCTCGCACTGGCTGCGCCAGTGGTCTGCCTGTTCGCCCTTGGCCCGATGGCTCCGGAGGGCTTCGGCCAGTGCCAGCTCCCGCAGCGTCACCGCAGCCAGCAGCTCGCCCGCCTGGAAGTCGATCAGCATGGCCCCGCCCTGCCGGATGGTTTGAGCGATCCGGGCGGGATCCGGCCGTTCTCCGCCGGCGATGACCGGCAACGGGGGCTCGCAGGCCCGGGCCCTGGCAATCACATCGGCCAGCGGTACCGATCCGTTCACCTCCGGGCACAGCAGGACATCAGGCCGATCGCCGTGCAGGGCGTCGTTCAAGGCGGCCAAATCGGCGATATGCCGCGTGCGAACCCTGACCCCGGCGTTTCGCAGCAGGCTTCCGACGACATCGGTCGAATTGGGCGAGTGGTCGACGACCCATGCCGAAACCAGATCCGGTGATTCCGAGTTCACATTGATCCTCCTGACGCAGTCATTCCTTCAGCAGGCCGCGAGCACTTGCTTGGCGGGAGCGCTCGGCGTTTCCCGCGCCAGCCGTGGCACCAGATACCCCGGCAATCGGGCGGCGACCTCGCCCATGAGCTGCCGGGCCCGAGTCTCCTCGACCTCGAAATGGGCCGTGCCCTGCGTGCGGTCGAGCAGATGCAGGTAGTAGGGCAACACCCCGGCTTCGAACAGCCGCTCGCTCAGGGCGATCTGGGCGGCGGCGGTATCGTTGACCCCGGCCAACAGCACCGCCTGGTTGAGCATGACCGCCCCGAAATGCCTCATGTGCAACAAGGCCTCTGCGACCGATTCGTCGAGTTCCTGGGCGTGGTTGCTGTGCACCACGACTACCCATTGGAATCGGCGGTTTTCCAGCCAACTTGATGCGCTCGCGCCCACGCGTTCGGGCAGGACGATGGGCAGGCGCGTGTGCACCCGGATCCGCTTGAGATGGGGGATCTCCGCGAGCGCGCAGGTCAGCTCGGCGAGTTTTTCATCCGGCAGACTCAAGGGATCGCCGCCGCTCAGGATCACTTCTTCGATGGACGGGTCGGCGTGCAGATAGTCCAAGGCTTCCAGCCATCGGCTGCGGGCGGCATGGGCTTCGGCGTAGGGGAAATGGCGGCGGAAACAGTAGCGGCAATGGATGGCGCAGGCGCCGGTCAGGATCATCAGCGCGCGGCCATGGTACTTGTGCAGGATGCCGCCGGGCCGTCGGCTCGGTCCGTCGCCCACCGGATCGAGGCCAAAGCCGGCCTGCGGCGTGGCTTCGCGCGCCAGTGGCAACACCTGGCGGAGCAGCGGATCGTGCCAGTCCCCACGCCGCATGCGATCGACGAAACCGTGCGGCACGCGCAGCGGGAACGGCGACCGGGCATCGATGGGATAGGGCGCCTGCGCCGCGTCGAGTCCGAGCAGCGCGAGCAATTCGGACGGGTCACGCACGCCCTCGGCCAGCAAGGTGGCCCAGCGGGGCGGCTGTGTCGGGGAAATGCTTCGGGTTATCATGGCGCTCCTGCGGGGTCCGTCGCGTGTTCGGGATGGATCGACCGGCGCATTTTAGACAACCCGCGTATGGCCCGAACGGCATCCGGGGCAGGCGTTCCTCACTTCACGACGGATTATCCATGGCGATCTACAGTACCAACGAATTCAAGGGCGGCCTC
>PKCW01000066.1 GCA_002862965.1 Pseudomonadota bacterium | reverse complement strand
GTGCTGGCACTGCTACCTGCCGGCCTTGCGACCCGGCCAGCGCTACGCCTATCGCGTCTTCGGCCCCTACGATCCGGCACGTGGCCATCGCTTCAATCCCCACAAGCTGCTGCTCGATCCCTACGCCAAGCAGATCAGCGGGTCGATGCGCTGGCAGGACCATCACTACGGCTACACCATCGGCCATCCCGATGCCGATCTTTCCTTCGACGCCCGCGACAGCAAGCCGGGCATGCCGCTCAGCGTCGTGGTCGATCCGGCCTTCGTCTGGGGCGACGACCGGCGGCCCAACATCCCGTGGGACCAGACGGTGCTCTATGAACTGCACGTCAAGGGCTTCACCCATCGCCACCCCAAGGTGCCCGAGCACTTGCGCGGCACCTATGCCGGGCTCGCCACCGCGCCGGTCATCGAATACCTGCAGCGCCTCGGCGTGACCAGCGTCGAACTGATGCCGATCCACGAATTCCTCGACGATCGCCATCTGCTGGAACAGGGACTGCGCAACTACTGGGGCTACAACACCATCGGCTTCTTCGCCCCCACCGTGCGCTACAGCGCCACCGGTCTGCTCGCCGAATTCAAGAGCATGGTCAAGACCTTCCACAGCGCCGGCATCGAGGTGATCCTGGACGTGGTCTACAACCACACGGCGGAGGGCAACGAGCGCGGTCCGACGCTGTGTTTTCGCGGCGTCGACAACGCCGCCTACTACCGCTTGAGCCCCGCAGACCCGCGCTACTACCAGGATTTCACCGGCTGCGGCAACACCCTCAACATGCGCCACCCGCGCGTGGTGCAGCTCATCATGGACAGCCTGCGTTACTGGGTGACCGAGATGCACGTCGACGGCTTCCGCTTCGATCTCGCCGCCGCGCTGGCGCGCGAGCTGTTCGAGGTGGACCGGCTGTCGACCTTCTTCGAAATCATCGGCCAGGATCCCGTCCTGTCGCAGGTGAAGCTGATCGCCGAGCCCTGGGACGTCGGCGAGGGCGGCTACCAGGTCGGCAACTTCCCCGTCGGCTGGACCGAGTGGAACGCCGAGTACCGCGACGTGATGCGTGCCTACTGGAAGGGTGACGGCGGTCGGGCGGGCCATCTGGCCTATCGGCTGACCGGCTCGTCCGACCTCTATGAAAGCTCGGGGCGGCGGCCCTATGCCAGCATCAACTTCATCACCGCCCACGACGGCTTCACGCTCGAGGATCTGGTCCGCTACAACGACAAGCACAACGAGGCCAACGGCGAGGACAACCGCGACGGTCACAACCACAACCTGAGCTGGAATTGCGGTGTCGAAGGCCCGACCGACGATCCCGACATCAAGGCCCTGCGGCGCCGCCAGAAACGCAACCTGATGGCCAGTCTGGTGCTGTCCCAGGGCGTTCCCATGCTGCTGGCCGGCGACGAAATCGGCCGCACCCAGGGCGGCAACAACAACGCCTATTGCCAGGACAACGGGACGAGCTGGCTGGACTGGAGCGTGGACGAGGATCGGCTGCGGCTGTTCCATTACGTGCGCCGCCTGATCACCCTGCGGCAACGACACCCGGTGTTTCGCCGCAAGCATTTCTTCCAGGGTCGCAACATCGCCGGTGCCGATGTGAAGGACATCATGTGGCTCAACCCCAACGGGCGCGAAATGACCTCGGCCGAGTGGAACGAGGCGCACCGCCGTTCGCTCGCGGTGTTTCTCGGCGGGGAGGTGCTGGGCGAGCTGGATCCGCACGGCAAGCCGATGAAAGACGGCAATTTTTTAATGCTGCTCAACGCCGCGCATGAACCAATGGCGTTCACCCTGCTCAAACTGGACGGCCGCACCCGCTGGCAAGTGGTGCTCGATACGGCGGCCGAGGACGGTCTCGGTCAGGTGCGGCCCCTGCGCGGCGGCAGTCGGCTCACCGTGGGACCGCGCTGTCTGATCCTGCTGCAGGAGTACGCGAACCATGAGCAAGTCGAGGACGACCGATCCTTCCTGCCTTGAGCACCAGATGCCCTTTGGCCCCCGGCGCCTGCCCGACGGGCGCATCCGCTTTCGCCTCTGGGCCCCCGCGCAGCGCGCGCCGCGCCTGCAGCTTTTGGGTGGCCGGACCGAACATCTGCTGGCGATGCAGTCCGGCGAGGCCGGCTGGTTCGAAGTCACCACGGACGGCGCCGCAACCGGGCAGACCTACCGATTCCGGCTCGACGACGGCCTGTGCGTGCCTGATCCCGCCTCGCGCTTTCAGCCCGGCGACATCCACGGCGCCAGCGAACTGATCGATCCCGCCGCGTACCGCTGGCAGCACGAGGACTGGCGCGGCCGGCCGTGGGAAGAAGCCGTCATCTACGAACTGCACGTCGGCAGTTTCAGCCCGGAGGGCAGCTACGAGGGCGTCATCCGACGGCTGGATCATCTGGTCGATCTGGGCGTGACGGCCATCGAACTGATGCCGCTCGCGGATTTTCCCGGCCAACGCAACTGGGGCTATGACGGCGTCCTGCCCTACGCCCCCGACAGCGCCTACGGCCGGCCCGAGGATCTGAAACGGCTGATCGACGCCGCCCACGGGCGCGGGCTGATGGTGTTCCTGGACGTGGTCTACAACCACTTCGGGCCGGACGGCAACTACCTGCATGCCTACGCGCCGACCTTCTTCACGCCGCGTCACCACACGCCCTGGGGTGATGCCATCAACTTCGATGACGACGACAGTGCCACCGTGCGCGCCTTCTTCGTCCACAACGCCCTGTATTGGCTGGAGGAATACCGCTTCGACGGCTTGCGCTTCGATGCCGTGCACGCGATCCACGACGATTCCGAGCCTCATGTCCTCGAGGCACTCGCCGCCGCCGTGCGCGGCCGTCTTGGCCCCGAACGCCACATCCATCTGGTGCTGGAAAACGAGGCGAATCAGGCGCGCTTTCTGGCGCGCGACGCGCAGGGCCACGCGCCGGCCTACGACGCGCAATGGAACGACGATTTCCACCACGCCGCCCACGTGCTGGCGACGGGCGAAAGCGAAGGCTACTACACCGACTTTTCCGAGGAACCCCTGCGCCTGCTGGCGCGCTGCCTGAGCGAGGGCTTTGCCTATCAGGGCGATCCTTCGCTGTTCAAGCGCGGCGCGTCCCGGGGTGAACCGAGCGCCCATCTGCCGCCCGGCGCCTTCGTCAATTTTCTGCAGAACCACGACCAGATCGGCAATCGGGCGTTCGGTGAGCGGCTGTCCTTACTGGCGCCGGCGCAGCGGCTGCGTGCGCTCACCGAGATCCTGCTGCTGGCCCCGAGTCCGCCCCTGCTGTTCATGGGGCAGGAGTGGGCGAGCCGGCGGCCGTTCCTGTTCTTTTGTGACTTTGC
>PKCW01000201.1 GCA_002862965.1 Pseudomonadota bacterium | reverse complement strand
ACGACGTCAAGGTGACCGCCATGCTGCGCCCTGGCATGGCGCTGGCGCCCGAGGATCTTTTCCAGTGGGCCATCGACGCCGTCCCCTACTACGCCCTGCCGCGTTACATCGAATTCCGCGACAGCCTTCCCAAGAACCCCCAGGGGCGGGTTCTGAAGTATGAACTGCGCGACCAAGGTTGCACACCGGCCACCTGGGACCAGGAAACCAGCGGCATACAGGTCACCAAGCGCTGAAGCCTGTCTCCGGTGCATCAGTATTCGCGCACCGGCACATGGGCCGGGCGCGAGTTGTAGCCTGGCAAATGCAGCCCACCGTCCACGTGCATGGTGATTCCGGTCACGAACCGCGCCATCTCCGAGCCCAGAAAGACGGCCACTGGCCCGATATCCAGTTCCGGATCACCCGAGCGACCCATGGGCCGGGCGGCGGCCGAGCGCTCGGCGAAACCGGGGATTTCGGCGGCCAGCTTATGGAATGTCGCCCCCATGGCTGTCGGTGCAATGGCGTTGCAAGTGATGTTGAACCGGCCCCATTCGGCCGCCGCGCTGCGCGTCAGTCCGACGACACCGGATTTGCCCGTGTTGTAGTCGGCATGCTGCCAGGCTCCGATGTCCACGTCGATCGACGTGAAATTGATGATGCGCCCACCACCGCGCGCACGCATGTGCAGCAAGGCAGCGCGCATGGCCCACCAGGACGCCCAGACGGTAGATGTCAGCGTACGCTCCAGCATCGCATCCGTCTTGTCCTCCAGCAACACGTTCTCGGATGGGACGAAGGCATTGTTGATGAGAATGTCGAGCCCGCCAAAGCTATCCGCTGCGGCCTGAATGGCGGCTTCCACGCTGTCCTTGCGGAGCACGTCGGTGGGCACGAACAGGGCGCGCGCGCCCATCTGCTGGAGTTCGGCCTCGGCCTCGGCGCCGGTCACGGGATCGAGCTCGGCAATCAGTACCGCAGCGCCTTCTCGCGCATAGCAGCGTGCAATGCCGCGTCCGATACCACCGCCCGCTCCGGTGATCAGCGCCACCTTGTCTTTCAGCAAGCCCATTGAATCTCCTTATATTAGACAGAATTCTTTTTATCGTACACTTTAAGACACTTCGTGTCAGCCGGAAAAATCAGGCTTCGCGCGTTGCCAGCCGACGGCAGAGGCCCCGAAAGAAAGTTCCCATGCCTGTATTCCGACGCCGCATTCTGATCGCAACCGATCCCTTGGAAGCCGGCTTTCGCTGCCGGGCCGCGCTGGAGGATGACTTCCATCATTTCCGGGTCGAACTCGTCGTCCGGGATGGGCTCATCGCCTTCGTGCGTGGCGAAGCTCCTCGCCACCCTTACAGCCTGTGTCCTTCGGCGGCTGGCCAACTCCAACAGCTGGTCGGCACTCCCCCTGCGACAAGCGCTCACGGCGTGATGCGCCAAGTCGATCCCAGCGAGCAATGCACCCACATGCTGGAACTCAGCGGCCTGGCCGCGGCCGCCGCGTCCCGGGCCCTGCCGCGACGCCGCTATGACATCGAGGTGCCACTGAGAATCGAAGGACGCACATACGCGACCCTCGATCGCGACGGCATCCGGCTGCTGGCCTGGGATATCCAGGACCTGGACATCGTAGGGCCTCCCCCTTACGAAGGCATCGGGTTGCGCCAGGGCATGGCGCGCTGGGCGTTTGCCCACCTGACCGAAGACATGGCCGAAGCAGCACTGGTATTGCGGCGATGTGCCGTGATTTCCATGGGGAAGAATCGTCCCCTCGATGCACAGCGCCATGCCAGAACGACCGGGGCCTGCTATGCGCAGCAGCCTGGAAGAGCCCCTCTGGCTTTGCGCCAAGTGGGCTCGACCTGGAATTTCACGTGGCAGCCCGGCCAGCTATGCCGCGATGACCAGGAATGGCTCGCGTTCAAGGCTTGAAGGCAAGCGCGAGGTCAAAGGAAGATGGCCAGATTCGGCGTACCCAGCACGGCCTGGTCCAGCAGGATCTCGCGCTTGGCCAGCTTGAACCCCTCGCCATCAGCCCGCAGGATGTCCCTGCGTTCCGCGCTGATCAGGTCGTATTCATCGAAGTTGAACCGGCTGCGCGTCACTAGCAGATAGCTGCGCACACTGTATTCCTGGGGCTTGTCCGTCTCTTCGACCAGAACGTTGGTCACGAGTCGGCGCGTGCGCGATGGTGGATCTTCCGCCCAGGCGCTCTTGGTGCCGGTAAGGCGCACGATCCGCCCCATCACGGAGCGCCAATCGTCGTGGTAGTGCTGCATGGTGCGCACCACCGATGCCGCCTGCTGGTTGACCGGCCGTGTTTCCCTCAAGGGAGCGGAGTAGATCAGGTCTTGCGCGAGCAGGGCGCCCCATTCCTTGAGGCGGATTTCGTCAAGCAGGCGCGCCTCGACGTACAGAAATTGAAGGATCTGGTTGTAAACCGGCGATCCGATAGGCACCAGGGCGCCTTGGGCTTCACTCATGGGAGTCTCCGAGATTGGATGGTATCGAGTTGCAAGGAAGGATCAGACCGCGTCGCCCATGAGCTGGCGCCAGTACAACCACCAGTGCCACTGCGTGTCGTCCTTGGTGAAGCCTTCGTTGACGATGCCCGGGCCGGGCCAGCCTTTGGGCGCCCCGGTTTCATAGACAGCCTGGTACTTCAGGGTCATCTTCTTGCCCTGCGCGCCCTTGGCGGCCAGGGTCATGTGCGGCCAGGTGTCGGAGTCGTCCTGCTCCACCATGCCTGATGTGCCAAACAGCTGGATGGTCTGCCTGAGCATCTTGTCGCGCAACTCCTGCGGGGCGTCCTTTTCCGCAAAGATCCAGTTCACGAACTCCAGCTTGTCGGGCCCCTTCGGGACGTAGGCATGCATGGTCATCGAGCCGACCACCGAGCCATCGGCCTGTGGGATGTAGACGAAGCCAAACAGCACGTTCGGGAAGATGCCGCCGACCTGCGGCGGCATGCTGGTCTGCACATGCAGCTGTTCGGGCGTGAGGTTGCGCTTGAGCTGCTCGACCATCTCCTTCGTCATGCCGGCTGGCGGGAGCGCATTGAGCTTTTCGTCCACGCTCAGCACGTCGGGATCGAGCCCGGTCATGCGGCGAATCTTCCGCCCCAGGTCGATGCATCGCAACGCGTGCCCGTGCGGCGAACTGACTTCCACCCCGTACATCTCTGGGCTCAGGTCGCCACCGCTGCCCTCCCCTTCGCCCTTCTTGGAATAGTTGCCGACCTCGCCAAGCCAGCGGTGCAGGGTCAGCGTGTGGTAGCCGTCGGCGGCAGACTGCTCCCCTGCTGCCTTCCAGTTGGCACGCACCGTGAAGCGCTGCGGCGGCCCCAGCACTTCCATGCCTTTGT